>JARRNM010000075.1:0-14982 GCA_037384945.1 Deltaproteobacteria bacterium | reverse complement strand
AAGATAACCACATGCCCCCTCTCCCCTTGAGGGGAGAGGAGATTTTTGGGTCTGACCAGAGAAATTACCTGTGGGGAAGAATAGACCACTCCAGAAACACTGGCCAACCGCGGTTCGTGCACAAAGAGAGGGATGCGGCTTTGATTGTAACTAAAACCGAACTAGACAAGAGGGTGGACGAGTACCAGATGCTATTCGATCTGGTGCCTTGTATAATCACAGTCCAAGATCGCAACTACAGACTTGTCAGGTACAATCGCGAATTCGCAGACAAATTTGATCCGGAACCTGGAGATTACTGCTATCAAGCCTACAAGGGTCTCAGTGAAAAATGTCCGGTCTGCCCGGTGGAAAAAACTTTTGCCGACGGAAGGTCTCACTGGAGTGAAGAGTCAGGTCCCGACAAAGATGGAGTCAGAAGGCACTGGGTGGTGAAAACCTGCCCCATCAAGAACTCCGAAGGCGAGACAGTCGCCGTTATGGAGATGAATCTCGATATCACTCACATAAAGGAACTGGAAGAGAAACTCAGGATATCGGAAATGAAGTATTACTCTATTTTCAACAACATTCCGAATCCAGTCTTTGTCATCGATATAGACACCCTCACCATTCTTGACTGCAACGAAAGCGTGGAAAAAGTCTACGGCTACAGCAAGGAGGATGTAATTAGAGAGTCTTTTCTCAACCTGTTCAGTGAAAAGGACAGGGACTACTACGCTTTAAAACTGAGGACTGCCACGTTTCTGGGACAAGCGAAACATAGAACTCAAGAGGGCGGGAGATTGTACGTCAATATAAGAGTCTCTCCGTCAGAGTATAACGACCAAAGGGTGCTGCTTGTCACCACTAGCGATATAACCAAGCGGCTGGAAACCGAACAACAGTTGTTGCAGGCAAGCAAGATGGCAACCTTGGGCGAAATGGCCGCCGGTGTCGGCCACGAACTGAATCAGCCCCTTGCGGTCATGGAAAGTGCAAGCAGTTTTTTATTGAGAAAACTCAAAAACCAAGAAAAAATCGAGGATGAACATCTGCAAATTATGGCGGAGAAGATTACTACTAACGTCGACCGGGCCACCAAAATTATGAATCACCTGAGAGAATTCGGGAGAAAAACCGATGTGACTCTGGAAAAAGTCCAGGTTAACCAATTACTTACCAAGGCCCACGAACTCTTGAGTCAGCAGTTGAAAGTGAGAGGAATAGAGGTTGTCTGGCAGCTTGCGGAAGAGCTACCGGCAGTACAAGCGGATCCGGCTCGCTTGGAACAGGTTTTCATCAACCTTTTATTGAATGCCAGGGATGCCATTGAAGAGAAACTGTCGACAGCATTAATTAAGGGAGGCTCCGAAAAGATAACCCTCAGGACAAGCAGCGATGGTGATCAGGTGACGGTTGAGGTTGCTGATTCTGGTAGTGGGATCCCCAAGGATAAATTGGATAAGATTTTCGAACCTTTCTTTACAACCAAGAGCATTGGCAAAGGAACAGGGCTGGGTCTTTCAATAAGTTACGGTATAATCAAAGATTGTGGTGGCAACATACAGGTCAGGTCCGATAATGGTGCTCGTTTTATCATCGGATTTCCCATCCCCCATGATAAACTCACATAGTTGTCAAGGTAATTTGTTTTGCTCAAATAAATCAGAGCCGTCTGTTAACCTGAATCTTGCAGTGGAGGTGGACTATGGCGAAAAAGATCCTGGTCGTAGACGATGATCCGAATGTGGTTTACTACCTTGTAGGCTTTTTCCACGACAATGGCTATGAGACTTGCAGCGCCGCCAACGCTCCAGAGGCCTTTGAGGTCTTGCAGAAGGAAAAACCAGATCTGATAACCCTGGATATTGACATGCCGGAAGTGACGGGGCCTCAATTTTACCGCAAGTATACCAAGATGGATGATTTCAAGGATATCCCGGTAATTGTTATCAGTGGTCTGGCTAAGCCGCACCTCGCAATAAAAAAGGCTGTAGCAGTAATCGACAAGCCTTTTGATCGAGACGAGCTGCTGAGCATAGTGAAAAATACCATAGGCGAATAATCCTTTTACTAGGATGGCAGCTGCACAGACTCGCCGCTGCCGAAAACAGCAAGGGGAACGAATCCGACCCTTTATAAGACCATGGGCGAGAGAATACTAATCGTAGATGACGAAGAAGATATACGCGTGGTGCTGGACATATCTCTGTCAGATCTCGGGTATGAGGTGTACACCGCAGAAAATGGTGAGGAGGCCATCAAAATTGTTGGTGAAGTCAATCCCCCCATAGTTCTCACCGATATCAGAATGCCGGGTATGGACGGCATCGATCTGCTCCTGAGAATTAAGCAGGCAAACCCGGATACAGAAGTGATCATGATTACCGGTCACGGGGATATGGACCTGGCCATCAAGAGCCTCAAGTATGAGGCAACTGATTTCATCACCAAACCCATCAAAGACGAAGTTCTGGAAATCGCCCTCAAAAGAGCCCGAGAAAGAATTTCCATGAGGCGGCAACTGAGGGATTACACCGAACACCTTGAAGATTTAGTTCGAGAAAAGTCAGCCAGACTGGTAGAAGCTGAGAGGCTGATTGCCGTGGGTCAGACGGTTGAGGGCTTGTCCTCTGCCATGAGAAACATGGTGGAGGATATAGAAAGCGGGCTGACCTACTTCAACGAGATGCCCTGTTTCGTTTCTATCCACAACAGCAAGCACAAGGTAGTTGCCACTAATCAACTGTACAGGGAGCGTCTGGGAAACAAGATAGGGAGCAACAGCTGGGATATCTATTTGGCAAAGGCAGGGAGCAAAGAAAACTGCCCCGTAGGCAGAACTCTCAGCACCGCACAGGGACAGCGCAGGAGGGAGAAAGTCAAACATCTAAGCAGTGGTGAGCTTCCTGTCCTTGTCCATACCTCTCCTATCAGAAATCAAGAGGGCGAAGTAGAATTGGTCCTTGAGATAGCAGCCGACCTAACGGAGGTTGGTCGTCTACAGGAAGATCTTATGACCTGTCAACAGAGGTTTCAGCTCCTTTTTGATGCCTCTCCCTGCTATTTGACCGTGCAGGACAGAAACCTCAGAATGATCACAGCCAACAAGCAATTCCTCGAAGATTTCGGAAAAGACTTCGGCTCTTTCTGTGCCCGGGCTTTTACCCATGATGGTGAGCCACACCCCGATTGTCCTGTCTTGAGGACTTTTGAAGAGGGAAAACCGCAACAGGCAGAGACGGTGGTAACTGCCAAAACCGGCGAGCGCTACAATGTTCTAATCTGGACCGCGCCCATCAAGAATGCTGCTGGAGAGATCACCCATGTGATGGAGATGTCCACCAATATCACTCAGATCCGCCAGTTGCAGGATAAGCTATCTTCCCTGGGGATGCTGATAGGTTCCATCTCCCACGGGATAAAGGGACTGCTGACAGGTTTGGACGGCGGCATGTATAGGGTTGAGTCTGGTATTGAAAGAAAAGATCAGGAGAGAATCAAAGAGGGCTGGGAAATTGTCAAACACATGGTTGGCCGTATAAGGGATATGTCTCTCGACCTGCTCTATTATGCCAAGGAGAGAGATCTGCAATGGGAAAGAACCGATGTTCTCACCCTCGCCAAAGATGTGGTTCTCACCGTCGAACCCAAGGCACTTGGCCATAACATAGAATTTGTTCGCGATTTCGAGGAGTCCGTTGGAGAATTTGAGGTGGACGCTGGCGTGCTGGCGTCTGCCCTGACGAACATCCTCGAAAATGCTTTGGACGCCTGCACACGAGACAACGCCGACAAGACTCACAAAATCATCTTTGGAGTAAAACAGGATGGGGATGACATTATATTCAAGGTCTCCGACAACGGCATCGGCATGGATAAGGAGACCAGAGATAAAATATTCACCCTCTTCTACTCCTCCAAGGGAAGAGAGGGGACAGGCCTTGGTCTTTTTATCTCCAATAAAATCATTGAGGAACACGGTGGATCGATCGTGGTAGATTCATCTCCAGGAAAAGGATCGCACTTTATTGTCAGGATGCCCAAAATACTCCCAGAAGAGATTAAAACCCCCAGAAGAGCTACCTTGGCAAAATAATGGTGAAGCAAGAACCCTTGTCGAGTTCAGATTCAACCTCTATAGCTCCGCCGTGCTCACGGACGATTTTCTGAGTAATGGCTAGACCCAAACCTGTTCCTCGCGCCCCTTTGGTGCTAACCAGACTCTCAAATATCTGTTTCCTTAGCTCCTTGCTCATGCCCTTGCCAGTATCCTTCACTTGCAAACAGATTCCGGCTGCCGGGTCCTCACGGCTGGACACGGTGATCCGGCCCCCAACGCTGTCCTTTGCAAAGGCCTCAATAGCGTTGGTCACCAGATTCGTCAGGCAGGTTGCGATGCCCTCCGAATGCACGGTAATTGGTGGTAATGCGGGATCCAGATCGCTGATCAGGTCTATTCCTCTCTCCTTAGCTTCCCCCTTCATCCCTTCACACACCTCTGCTGCTATGTCATTGACAGAGCACAACTCGAAAGCAGGTGGGCTGGTGCTGGCCAAGCTCAGCATTTCCTTGGTCATTTTGTTTATTCGCTCCATATTTTTCCTCACCATGCTCCAGCCCTTGCGTAGCGGTTCGGCCTTGTCCTTTTCTAGACCTTCGTCTACCATGAAAGCTCCCAGTTTCATGCTATGAAGAATGTTTTTCACTCCGTGGGCTATGCCCGCCACGGTTTGGCCCACGGCCGCAAACCGCTCGCTGTCAACAAGCTCTTGCTCCAGCCGGATGACCTCGCGCATATCTTTAAAGTAGCCCACAGTAGCGATCTCCTTCCCTCTCTCGTAAAGGACGGTGGCCGAAAGCAGAATGGGCACCAATTCGCCCGTCTTGGTGAGAACCTCCACGGCGTAATTGATCAAGCGGCCAGCACCTCCATGTTCATTGCTGTAAACCATTTTCTTAATATGTCTGGCCTGGCCCTCGGGGTAAAGATCGGTCACATGAATTGAGGAGAGTGCCTCCTCCCGGGTATATCCGTATATACGCTCCGCACCTTGGTTGAATATTATGATTTTCCCCTGACGATCATTGGCGACTATCCCGTCCATAGAAGTCTGGACGAGGTTGTGTTCGAGCTCGTGATGCTTGATCAGTTCCTCTCTGGCTTCCTTGACCATCCTCTCTAGGTCCTCAGTATATTCTCTAAGTTTATCCCTCAGCCAGATCTTGTCTTGGGCACGCTTAAGGGCAACATTGAGGGTTTCATCGGTTATGGGTTTGCTGATAAAGTCGGATGCCTCGAGCTGAAGAGCCTGAATGGCCAGATTCATCTCTCCATGGCCCGTGATTACGATGACCTCGGCATCGGAATCCCGTTCTTTCACCCGCCTGAGAACCTCAATACCGTCCATGCCGGGCATCTTGATGTCCGTCAGAATTATGGCCGGCTTTTCCCTGGCAAATAACTCCAGTCCTTTGGGACCATCCTCGGCCGTGAAAACCGTGTATCCGTCTTTTTCCAGGGACAGCTTCAACAAGTCCCTGGTGCTCGCCTCGTCATCGATAACCAGTAGTTTTTTCATGGTGAAACTTCCTTTTTGATCTATGCAGATGAATCTTCCTAAACCTGCTTCAGAATTTACCACAAAGAACAGCAGATTATTATCGTTTCTGGATTTCTGATTGCAGATTCACTTGAGTATCAACTGGAAGACTGCGCACTCTGCACGCTGCAATCTATAATCAACAATCTGCAAATTCCTTTCTCTGTGGTTCAATTTACCTCTTTGCTAAGCGGTGATTGCAGGAAAAGTAATCTTGAAGATGGTGCCACTTCCGGGTATACTTTCCACCTCTATGGTGCCTTCGTAATCCTTGACAATCCCATAGCTGATAGAAAGTCCCAAACCTGTCCCTCGGCCCACCTCTTTGGTAGTGAAGAATGGTTCGAAGATCTTCTCCTTAATGCGTTCTGGCATTCCAATGCCGTTATCCCTGACAACCGCCACTACCCTGCCCTTTTCCAGGTATGTCCGTATGCTCAAGAGACCCTCGCTCTTGTTCTGAGAGGTCTTTTCCAACATTTCCTCTATGGCGTCCCTTCCATTCATGACCAGATTGATAAATACCTGTTCCAAGCGGTTGCTCACCCCATAAACAAGAGGAAGGCTTTCATCCAAGTCCAAATTCACTTTGATCTGTTTGAGTTTTAGTTGTTGTCCCAGTACAGTAAATACATCTGTGATGGGCTTGTTGATGTTCACCTTTTCCAGTTCGTCCGGCTCGCTTTTTCGGCCGAATTCTCTCAAGTGGTTTATAATGCTGGCGGCACGGAGGACCTGGGTCCCAATCTCGTCGGAAACTTTGCCCGTCAGCTCAGGCTCAAGGGTCTCATCCCGTTCCACCATTTTCTTGAGCAGGTCACTGCCGATGCGAATGGCATTCAATGGCTGGTTCAACTCATGGGCCACCCCCGCAGACATCTCTCCCAAGGTGGCCATCTTACTCGCCTGGATCAGCTGCGCCTCTGCCTGGATGCTATCGCTGATGTCGGCAATATTGGCAATAATTACATCTTCGCCCAAATGTACCCTGGGGCACGAATGGATGTCCACGTGCATTATGCTGCCGTCTTTCTTGCGATGCCTGACCTTGGGCAAGGAAATACACGCCTCTACCACAAGTGATTTAATTTTCTCAGCATCTTCTGGATCACCCAGGTCCCGGAAAGACATTTCGAGCAACTCCTCTTTGGAGTAACCATACTTCTCAGTGGCACGGATGTTGGCGTCAATAATCTGGAAGCTTGAGCGATCAAAGACGAAAATGGGATTGGGATCGTTTTCAAAGAGAGAGCGGTATTTTTCCTCGGATGCCTTTAACTCCTGCTCAGAGTCCTGCAACCGCTGGGTCATTTGATCGAAGGATCTGGCCAGGATGCCGATCTCATTGGCTGAGGCAATTTCCAGAGGAGTGGCAAGATCGCCGGCGGCAACTCTTTCGGTTCCCTTTACAAGATCTTTTACCGGTCGGCTGACGAAACGCTGGATGAAGAGAGCGATTGTCAGGGATATGCCGACAATGGCCACCGCAGCGAAAAGAATTATCATTTTTTTGCTACTAATGATCACCCTGTCCACATCCTTCAAGGACACATCAATATCCAGGACCCCGAGGACCTTTTGTGCCTGGGGATGAACATGACAGGAGGCTGAATAACAGTCGGTCTCATTGTAAATGGGGTTAATCATTCCCAGGACCCGATGGCCGACAGTTGTTTCGAAGATTCGACTTCTAGCTGAGGTGGTTAAGCGTTCGAAAGGCTTTTCTCTGGCGTGACAGGCGTAGCACTGCTCGGAAGATTTATCTACCATGGCGCCCATTTCTTTCCGATCGGAAGAATAGATTATCTGCCCCAGGTAATTGAAGATACGTACCTTATCAATCCCCTCCTGTCCGCCGATGGTGTCAATAGCACGATGGAGCCTCTCAGGCTGGTACTTGAGCATGTCGTAGCGCATGCTGCGCTTGATGGTGTCACTCACCAGACTGGTGCTTTGGATGACCTGATGGATGAGCTGACTTCTCTGGTTATTGATGTTCACCTTGGCGTAAACACCTATGACCAGAATGGCGATGGCACTCACCGCGCAAATCAGCTCGAAGCCGAGTCTGCGGTACCACATTTCAAAACATCCCGCTAACGACGCTGGCCAGTGGTTGCCAGTATATACCCAACCCCAGGGTGGGGACGAGCAAGGCCAAAAGTAAGGCCCGGGAGCCAAGGGAAACCTGCAACTGGATTGCTTCAGTGGGCTTCTCAAGAAACATGGCCTTGACCACCCGCAAATAGTAGTAGAGGGAAACGACCGTATTGAGGGCCGCTACCACCGCCAGCCAGTAGATCTTCTTGTAAATGATCGCCGCAAAGAGATAGACCTTTCCAACAAAGCCGGCAAAGGGTGGAAGACCGATTAGTGAAAAGAGAAACACTGCCATGGCCACGCACAGGTAAGGCGCCTTGCTTCCCAGGCCGCGGTAGGAATCAATCTCCTCGCTTCCCCCGGAGCTGGCAACCAGAGTTACTACCGCAAAAGCTCCAAGATTCATGAAAAGATAAACCACCAAGTAAAAAATCACCGCTCGCAGCCCGAAATCGCTCAAAGCGACGATTCCCATTAACAGATAGCCCGCATGGGCGATGCTCGAATAGGCGAGAAGGCGCTTGAGATTGTTCTGATGAATCGCAGCCAAATTCCCGAGGGTCATGGTTAAAGCGGAGACCAATGCCAGAATCGACGGCCAGTCCAAACCGGCAATAGACTGATACGCTCCTCCCTGTCCAGCAGTGGTGAACAAGGGATAAAAAAGCCGGATGAAAAGAGCAAAACCTGCAGCTTTGGGGCCTACACTTAGAAAGGCAGTAATAGGTGTGGGCGCCCCCTCGTAAACATCAGGACACCAGAAGTGAAAGGGAAACGAGGCGGTCTTAAACAGTAAGCCGGCCAGAAAAAACAACACCGCGACAATCAGCAAAATTTTGTCTTGAGGATTTTGGCTGGCCGCCACAACCTGTCGGCTGATTTCCGACAGATCAGTGGTCCCCGCAAGGCCGAAGAGGAGGGAGAAGCCAAAGAGCATGGTGCCGGAAGTAAAGGCACCATAAAGCACGTATTTCAGAGCAGCCTCACCACTACGTATGTCCCCGGCCTTCATCCCCACCAACAGGTAACTCAAGATTCCCATGGTCTCGAAGGCAAGATAGATCATCAACAGGTCGGTGGAGGCAACCAAAAGCATCATCCCCATGGTGACAGCCAGCACTAGCATCATACATTCGCTGTATTCCAGGTTGTCTATCTCACTGCTTCCCTGGGTCAAAAGAATGACAAAACCAGCTGCGACAACGAAAAAAGGTTTAAAGAAAAAGGTCAACCAATCCCACACGAAAAGTGCCGAGAGGTAGGTCAGGTTGGGCTGGGGTGTCGGCAGCTTCCACAAGGGCAAAAGCGATCCTGCCAGACCCAGAAGAGCCAAAAGGGTAAACACCCCGCGGTAACGCCAATAACGCAGAATCACCCCTACTATGAGGATAATTATTATTGTCGCCGTGAGAATGAGTTCCGGACCGACAAAGGGGATCCCCAGCAGGTTACTGCGTATAAAATTCTCAGGTATCATTGTCCAGATTTCCCCTTTGTCGCCGATTCGTTTAAGTCGTCCATTACAGAGGTCAGAGGTCGGAGATCAGAGATCAGCGTTAACCAAGAAGCCAGTAACCAGAATCCAGAATTCAGGAGAAAAACAATCAAGATTGACTTCATCTGAGGAAACTCGTCTCTGAACCGCAGAATATCGAACAAGGAATTTCGAATATCGAAGTAATTAATTCATCATTCTGCGGTTCCTTGTTCTGCTGTTCGATATTCAGTATTTTGAACTATCTATCCTCTGACGTCTGATCCCTGACCTCTGAGTTGCACTTGCTGCAAGCTTTTTACCCGACCACCATGGCCACTGTGTGCTTCAAGGTTGTACCGATCAAATTCAGCACCGGCATGGGGTAGAAACCCAACAAGATGACAATCAGGGCCAGGGGCGTCAGAGTAAAGGCCTCCCGCAGACTGATTTCTGGAAGCCCGGCATACTTCTTGTTGAGAGGCCCCAGAAACACCCGTTGCATAGTCCAGAGAAAATAGCCGGCTGTGAGGATAATCCCAGTAGTGGCAGTAATCGTAATTATCTTATACTGCTGAAAGGAGCCAATCAGCACCAGTGCTTCACTGATAAAGCTCGAGAGTCCGGGCAGTCCCAGGGCGGCAAAAAAGGCCAGGCCGGTGTAACCGGCATAAACCGGCATGGTCTTGGCCAGGCCGCCGAAGCCGTCGATATCACGATGGTGAGCCCGATCATAAATCACCCCCACCAGCAAAAAGAGCATGGCGGTGACAGTGCCGTGGTTGAACATCTGCAGGACCGCCCCGTTTATTGCCGTGGTATTGCTGAATACCGACATGCCCAACATGACGAAACCCATGTGGCTGATGCTGGAATAGGCTATGAGTTTTTTCATATCCTGCTGTGCCATGGCACATAAGGCACCATAGATGATACTTACCAGGCCAAAAATGGCCGCGTACAGCGCAAATGCCATGGCCATATCGGGCAGCAAGGGGTAGGAGATCCGCAAGAGCCCATAGGTTCCCATTTTCAAGAGAATCCCGGCCAGAATGACGCTTATGGCAGTGGGTGCCTCCACGTGGGCATCGGGTAGCCATGTATGAAATGGCACCAAAGGGATCTTGATGGCAAAGCCGACGAACAACCCCAAGTAGCAGAGCCAACGGATGGAGTTGCTCCTGAGAAAAGACTGGTGCACAGACTGGTCGGCGAGAATGGTGAGGTCGAAGGAGTGCAGGCCGGTAGCCGGCTCCACCGAACCAAAATAGAAGACCAGCATGACCACAAGTATGAGTACACTGCCCGCCAGGGTAAAAAGGAAAAACTTGATGGCGGCATATTCCTTTTTGGGTCCACCCCATATGCCGATAAGAAAATACATGGGAAGAAGCATCAGTTCCCAAAACACATAGAACAGAAAGAAGTCCAGGGCAGAGAATACTCCAACCATACTGGTATCCAGGAGAAGAAAGAGGGTGAAATAGCCCCGGACGTTTTCGTTAATATTCCATGAGGCTATGACACAGATAAAGGTAAGGAGAGCCGTGAGCAAGATCATGGGGATGCTGATGCCATCGATGCCCAGAAAGTAGTGAATATTAAAGGCCTTGATCCAGGGGATTTTTTCCATGTACTGGAAATCATTGCCCCAGCGATCGAAACCAACGTAAAGGTTGGCCGCCCACCATAGAGGAGGAACGGTGGCGAATAGGGCGACCACCTTCATCAAGGTGGGATACTTTTTGGGCACGAAAAGAATCAGCCCGGCCCCAAAAAGCGGGAAAAAGATCATCCAGGACAAGATGTGCTCAGGCACCATCGATTCTATCTCCTTATCATCCGATTCTTTGTCTAGCCAGCTTACGGTCGATTCACTTCATTCAATTCACCCCACGATCTCTGCAGGCCGTTGCCCGTCTCTATTATGAGATTCTTTGCCTCCCTACGGACTACGGACCGCGGACGAGAACCAACTAGAACAGCAGCATTAAAACACAAAGACCAAATATGCCTAGTACTACTGAATAGAGATACTGCTGAATTCTTCCGGTCTGTGCGTATCTGATCCATGCCCCCCACCTCTGGAAGACATTCGCCAGGCCGTTAACTGCACCATCAACTATGGTCAAGTCTTCCCACCCGATGAGGAAAGAAAACTTGGCCGTAATCCTGGAAGAAAGATTAACCGCCCCGTCTATCACCCGGAGGTCAAAGAGGCCGCTAAGGGCTACCAGCTTTAGCACCGGTCGCAGAAAAAGGGCTCTATAGATTTCATCCACATAGTACTTATTGAGCAACAGCCGGTACACCCTGGCAAAACGGGCTCTGATCTGCTCCGGCAACTCTGGCCTTTTCAGATAAAAATGGTATCCCAGACCTATGCCGCTAAGGGCCACCCCGGTGGATACAAGCATGAGGAAGACTTCCAGGCCGTAAGCGTGGACCTCGTGTCCCGAGGTCAGGTGACCGCCGAGCACCGGACTCAAGAAGTGGTGCAACAGGTTGGGCAAGTGAGTTACTGCCGGCAACCCCATGGCTCCCCCTATCGCGGAGAGCAAAGCCAGAATCATGAGAGGAATGGTCATTACCAGCGGTGATTCGTGCAAATGTTTCTCTTCCTCTGGACCGCCCCGGAAAGTACCCATAAAGGTCAGTGCCACCAATCTAGTCATATAAAAAGCGGTTAACCCCGCACCCAGCAGACCGAGAGCCCAGAGCACTTTGCCCAGGCCGGGAACCGAAAGGTGACTGTTGAAGGTAGCCCACAATATTTCGTCTTTGCTCATGAATCCCGAGAACGGTGGTATGCCGGATATGGCCAAATAAGCCGCCATAAAGGTGAGATAGGTGTGGCTAATAGTGGAATAGGCCAAGACCCGTTTGATATCGTTCTGGGTCAGAGCAATGGTCGCCGCATAAAATGCGGTCACTGCCCCTACCACCGCCACCACCGTCATGGCAGCAGGAGCGATGAGGTAGAGAAAGTTGAGCCGGACGATCATATAGACTCCGGCAGTAACCATAGTTGCCGCATGAATGAAAGCGCTCACCGGGGTCGGGCCGGCCATGGCATCGGGCAACCAGATATAGAGGGGAATCTGGGCTGATTTACCGGTGGCACCCACAAATAGCAGCAGGGCTATCCAGGTGGCCACGCCAGCTCCTAAAATGGGACTGGCCGATGCGAGTAAGGGTACGGCCTCTCGCAATTCATTGAAACCCAAGCCGCTAACCCTGCCGCTGCTGCCTTCAAATAGAGTCCAGAACAGGAGCATCAACCCCACGAAAAAGCCAAAATCCCCCACCCGGTTTACAATAAAGGCCTTCATCCCCGCCTGGGCCTTTTCCAGATCACTGAACCAGAAGCCGATGAGCAGATAGGAGCAAAGGCCCACGCCCTCCCAACCAACGAACATGAGCAAGAGGTTGTCGGCAAGTACCAGAAGGAGCATGGAAAAGGTAAAAAGATTCAGATAGGCAAAATAACGGCCTTGGCTCTCGTCGCCCGCCATGTATCCCACTGAGTAGAGGTGGATGAGAAACCCCACGCCGGTGACCACCAGACACATTGTTGCCGAAAGGGGGTCCAGCCTGAAGGCTACCTCGAGGCTGAAGCGGCCCTGATCCCAGACGGTGAGTAGCCATTGATAGAGTGGCTGAATCAGTAGTCGGTTGTGTGGCTCCTCGATCCTAATGAGGGTAATAAAGCCACTAACTGAGACCAGGAAAGCAAGAAAGACACTGGCACAGCCGACAATATGTATCAGCCTGGCGGGAAGCCTTCTTCTCAGCAGTCCGTTGATTATGGCCCCCGCCAGGGGAAAGCAGGGAATGAGCCATAAGATGCTTTTCATCTGCTGGGGATTCATTAAGCTGGCCATAGTTCTTTGAAAGAGGGAATAGTTGTTAAATCCGAAATCCGCAATCTCATATCCAAGCTGGGAACCTAGCCATGAAGCTGCTTGAAATCTTCCACATCAATAGTCTTCATCTTGCTGTATAGGACAAGGACAATGGCCAAAGCCACCGCCACCTCTGCGGCAGCAATGGCGATGATGAACAAGGTAAAAACCTGACCACTAATAAGGCTTACTGTCTGAGACGGTTGGAGAAAGCGAGAAAAGGCAACGAAGTTGAGGCCGGCTCCATTGAGAATTAGCTCAATTCCCATGAGAACACCAATGGCGTTCCTCCTGGTTAGCACGGTGAATGTGCCCAGGCAGAAAAGCAAAGAACTCACAATTAGGAAGCTTTGAAGGCTATACGACACGGCTATTCTCCTCTCACACTCCTCCTGACGATCAACACAGCCCCTACCAGGGCAACGAGTAGCAAAACCGAGGCAACTTCAAAGGCAATGAGATACTTACCCAGGAGCAAACCACCAATGGCTGCCGAGGTGGGCTCGGGATTTGCCAAAGAGGTTGCCGTAGGCCACAGAGATCTCTTCGCCGCCAGTATCAATACCACAAGGATGATTGCACTGAGGAGCCCACCGAAGAGCTTGCCAGGTAGCTGTACGGACAGTGGCAGCAACTTGGCTCTCTGGGTCATCATTACCCCGAAGATAATCAGGATTAGAATACCTCCGATGTAGACAATTACTTGGACTATACCGATAAAATCCGCACCCAATAACACATAAAGACCGGCAACCCCAAACAAAGTCACAAGTAAAGAGAAAGCTGCATGGACGATATTGCTGGATAAGGCAACCCAAAAACAAGGAATAACCGTCAACAGAATAAACAAATTAAAAATAATTTCCTTCATCTTTCCTTATTACTCCTCACTTTTATCAAGAGTCTCTTTTCTCACCTTTTCTCTTTCGGCTCTTTTCTTGGCCTCCTCGGCAAGCTGCATCCGCTCCAGAGAAAGTTCGGGGGTGATGAATTCCCTGATTAATGTTCGATAATCGAAAGTGGCCCCCTCAAACTGACGGGTGAAAAATATGGCATTAGTGGGGCACACCTCCACGCAAATGCCACAGAACATGCACTTGGAATAATCAATTCTAAAAGTTGTCGGGGCCTTGCCTTTGCGGCCTTCAATTTTGACACCTTTAACCCTGATTACATCAATAGGGCAGTTCTGCGCACAGAGAAGACAGGCTATACAGATTTTTTCAGCATAGCCCAACAGTCCTCGATACCGTTCAGCAACCTGGCTATTTAGCGGTCCCTTGTACTTCTGCTGGCTGGCCCCGAGGAGGGCTTCAAAGGGTGGATTCAAATTTCCTCGAGTGGGAACCGCTGTATCCTTGGATTCGCCTTTGAGGATGTCATGGGAAGGGTACTGGATGGTCACCTTCCTCTCGAAGAAGGCGGTCTTGAAAGTAATCCACATGCCCACCGAGATGGTGGTAACAGCTTCATAGAGGTTGCCGAAATAGGTTTTTAGGTGATGTAATAATTCCAAATCTCCTCCTTAGCCCAAGAACCATATCCAGAAACCCTGTCCCAAGAGACAAAAGAATCCTATTGGAATAAGATATTTCCAGCACACCCCCATCAACTGATCCACCCGAAGCCTGGGCAGGGTCCAACGCCACCAGAGGACTAAGAAAGAGACCAGCATGGCCTTGGTAAAAAAGACCACAAAGGGCACAATATACTGAAAGAGCAAGCGATAAACCGTGGGAAGATATGGCCGAAGTGGCAGGTGCAGGGCCAAGGTCAAACCAGCGCCGGCGAAAATGAGTCCCAAAATCAACAGTTCAGAATTAACCCGTACGAACCGACTGCCGAAGAAGGCACGTTTGCGGCGTACATCCCACACAAAGGCTCGCAAAGCTTTCCAGGATAGATAGGTGACTGGCAA
>JARRNM010000074.1:20255-31341 GCA_037384945.1 Deltaproteobacteria bacterium | reverse complement strand
AGCTGATTCATTTGTCAGGATTGTTGATTTCGAAACATAAATGGGCTATATTTGCTCGCCCCATTTGGGACTTTTGCTCCAATGCTGGCCTCCGGCTAGTAGAACCTACGGCTCGGAGAGAATATTGGAAAGATGAAACAGTGGTGTGATGGGTTCAGAGGAATCGACCCCATCACCATAGGTTGTTGAAGTTGTAAGAAGGAGCACAGGGGAAACAATAGTTCCATGCAAACAGTACTTGTGGTTATACACCTGATTATCTGCATCGCCTTAATCTTGATCGTTCTACTACAAACAGGTAAAGGATCTGAGATAGGGGCAGTATTTGGCAGTTCATCTCAAACTCTCTTCGGCTCAACTGGCGGCAGCACCTTTTTCGGCAAACTAACAGCTGGTGTGGCCATAGTCTTCATGATTACTTCACTGGTCTTGGCTGGACGCTCCACCAGGGCTACGGGCAAGTCTGTCATGAGTGGAGTCAAGCCAGCGGCCACAGCGCCTGCCGCTACAGAGATACCCAGCGGATCATCTGCGGTAGAAAAAGAAACGCAGACCGGGCCTCAGGGAGAGACAAAGGCTACCCAACCAGCCAAATCACCTGCAGCACAGGAACAACCTGCAGCGTCAGGAGCAGAGAAGACAAAATAATCCGGACTAACTGTGCCGAAGTGGTGGAATCTGGTAGACACGCCATCTTGAGGGGGTGGTGGGGAGACCCGTGCCGGTTCGAGTCCGGCCTTCGGCACCATTTTTTCTATGGATTCTAGGATACTTAGGTGGGGTTGGGAGGGACTGATTTTGGGTCCACTTCGGGTCCACCCCTGAAACAGGTAGGATATTTTACTAGGTCTCCGAAACACTCGTGTTCCGGCCAACCTATGTGGTCATATACAACCCCATACATTTCACAGTTGTAGCAGACGCTTTTCCCTAACAGCTTCAGGGCACCCACCATCATCCGATGTTTTTCAGACTGCTCGCTCATTACCAATTATCACTCCACCTGCCATCCAACTACCCAATGGCCTTAACATCGTCATCAACTACCTTCCAGGTGAGGTCGTATGGAATCACTCTCTCGTCGAACCATTTGCACTCACCCTTTTTGCTTGCCTCTTTTTTACCGGTTATGCTCAACTCTGTCTCAACCTTCTAAGCTACATCCGCGCAGCTTGGCACGGTGTGTTGGAATGTGCCTTTTCCCTTTATTGCATGCGACACAGTCGATGCAACGGGAAGGCATACTAAGTGGGATGATGTGCACTTGACAGTCAAGGCTCGCAAGCCTATACTTTTTGCCTAGCGTAAGCGGGTTTTTATCACTTCATCAGTCCAGTTACTTCCAGTTTGCTACCTCCACTTCATTTACTTCCGCTTCGTTTACTTCAGGATCAGTTCTTTCCTTCTATCGAAAACAGGTTACTATTAGTATTAATTAGACTCAGGTAGTTGTGAACCGTGTTTTCTACCTGAGAGTGAAAGGAGGTGATATAGCTAAGTCCGCTAGGTAGAGGCGACTTATGGGAGGTCGCCCGTGGAAAAGTCGGATTTGAGACAAGCGAACAAAGGAGGCAAGTTATGGCTGATGGGAAAATGGGAAATCCCGCGGTTGTTGGCCTGGGTGGTTTCGGTATGACCACCCTGATTTTGCAATTTCATAACCTTGGCTGGATTGGTATAGGCCCTGTCCTTTGGATAGGGTTACTTTTTGGTGGTACCGCCCAGCTGATAGCAGGATTGCTCGAGTTTAAGACCGGCAATAATTTCGGCTTTTGCGCTTTTACCGCGTATGGGGCTTTCTGGATCTCCTTGTGCGGTTATGTGATATTCGGAACCAATCCCGAGCTCGTAAAAGCCTACCCGGTTTTGAAGCTTACATCTACCGGACTCGGCACCTTCCTGCTGGTGTGGACCTTTTTTACTTTTATTCTGTTCATAGCCTCACTGAGACATCACACTGTGCTCGTGCTGCTCTTCGGTACACTCTTACTGGGTTTCATCGGCTTGGACATCAAGGAGTTGGCCGGCAATGCAACAATTGGTGCCTGGGCGGCTTGGGATTTGATCGTCTGTGCCTTGTTGGCCTGGTACCTCATGGCCCATGTGGTTTATGCTGAGGCAAAAATCCATCTGCCTATAGGGAGTGCGTGGATAAAGCCGAGCAAAACTTTAGCAGGGTCTGACTAAGCTTCGGCCCCCGAGCAGTAAAGGAGGAAGCCTGATCATTAGGCGTAGTGCTCCGCAGGCTAGCGGGGATCAAATTGCCCGTTGGTCCACCCTGGAGCAAACCACCGGCTCAATAGTCAGATAGGTATTTGTTCTACTGTCTAAACAGCCAAGAATTAGATCGAGAGAGGCGGCATATTCTTCATTGAAGGAGCGCAACTGTCCACGGAGAGCATTCTCACCCTTTTTGTGCAAGGAGCAAGGCAATATGTGGACTACATAATTCTGGCAGGCCTTAAGTAGCCAGATATTGCTTGGCTCTCGCTTGCGACGCTAGAGGGAGTGTAGATCCCCGAGACCTGCTGAACGGTTAACACTCTGGAAAATGGAGGTGGCCGCCTTTTTTGTTCCTAGAGTAGGCGCTTGGAGAGATGCCCCAATGCCCGCCATTAGAGACTGGTCCTCTCAACTCTTTTTAATTAGGAGACTTGTGAGTGCAACTTGGGGAGTTCAAATCACGACTTCCTGCGCTGACAAGAGACCAGGAAATCATCTTCTACTGCGGTTGACCCCGGGAAGCTACATCTGCCGGTCGGGCAGAAGAGTATATGAGGCAAGGATATAGAAACGTCAAGGTACTCGCAGGGGGTGTCGAGGGCTGGAAAAGCCAGGGTTACTTGCTTGTCGCCTAATTGAGTGGCTGTTCCACCTTAGGCGGAGCTCAACAACTCTGCCTGAGCGCTGAATGGGTGCAGGGATGGTTGCGGAATATAAAGCATCCCTAGGACGTTAGCTGCCGGGCTATGAGTTACTTCTATGAATCTACAGGATCAATCGTTGAACTCCAATAGGGGTAATCATTAGAGCCTGAGAGAATTATGCCGAAAATTTTTGAGGTACATGTGCAGACTCATTTCTCTGCTGCCCGTTCCCTTGAGGGCTATCCGGGCGTTTGCGCCGGCATCCATGGACATACATGGGTCGTAGAAGTCTATGTCAGGTGCGAGCATCTGAACGAGATTGGTCTTGGCATCGATATAGGGGTCATTAAGCAGGCTACCAGGGAGGTACTCAGAAATCTCGATCACTCAAATCTTAACGAACTCCCTGCCTTCGAAGGAATGAACCCTACATCCGAAAACATTGCCAAATATCTGTACCAGTCTTTGAGCGGGACCCTTAACAGTGATGGAGTCCGGGTCTCCAAAATCAAAGTTTCCGAGACCCCTGGGGCCGGAGCATCCTATTGGGAGGAATAGGTGACTGTCTGAATTTCACCGAGGGGAGCCTGACCAATGTGGCGAAGGCAGGGAAGCAAAGAAAAACTTGAAGGGTCTGAATCGGTGGCCGGCAAAAGGAGCGTTGACTACCTACATAAACAAATAGAAGAAGCCCGGGCTTAGATGTACAGTAATGAACGAGCAGCACGATTCCACCGTATTCCTCTACCACGAGGAAACAAAACATCATTTTCAGCGGTATGCCCGCTCCCTCGGCTATCTGGACTGGGCAACCCAGCCGCACCCCTTTCGCTACTATCATGGAGCCCCGGTTATCCCCTTGCAACACCGGAAGACGGAAAGAGGGGTGAGGTATGATCAACTTTATGCAACCGCGGGCCACAAGGGGGAGCCACTAACTCCTGATAATCTCGGAGAATTTTTGCGTTATTCTCTGGGACTTTCTGCCTGGAAACAGTATGGGTCCTCCCGGTGGTCCTTGCGGGTGAACCCTTCCAGCGGTAACCTCCATCCCACTGAGGGGTACGTGATACTCGGGCCTGTGCCTGGCTGGCAGGAAAAGGCTGGAGTCTATCATTACGTTTCAGAAAAACACATTCTGGAAATTCGCTGTCTGCTCACTGTAGACCTTTGGGAACGGGTCAGTGGTGATCTTCCTCCCGGCTCCTTTCTCGTGGGACTAAGCTCGATTCATTGGCGCGAGGCCTGGAAATATGGCGAAAGGGCTTTTCGCTACTGTCAGCTCGATACGGGCCATGCCTTTGCTGCACTACGGTTTGCGGCAACACTTTTCAGTTGGAAGCTCCAGTTGTTGAGGCAGTGGTCCCACGAAAGCATTGCCTCACTTTTAGGGCTGGACAGAGCGGATGACTTCCTGGAAGGTGAAGAAGAGGAGCCCGAGCTGTTAGCGCTCGTTAGTCCCGAATGGTCTACTGGACTAGAGGGACCTCGGCCTGCCACTGAGGTTATTGAGCAGTTTCGCGCCGGAGAATGGCTGGGCAAGGCAAATCAGCTCAGTAGAGGCCAGGTGAACTGGGACCTCATAGACAGGGCTGCCCTGGCAACCAGGAGTCGAGGGGCAGTTGCAGGATCTGTATACCAGACTAGTTCAACGGTTTCACCAGTTCCAACTGAAAAGCGGCCCGAGCTCGATGCTCGCCAAATAATCCTGCAGCGGAGGAGCGCTTTGGACTTTGATGGCCGATCATACATTTCCCTGGAAGACTTCGGCAGCATGCTCAGACGAGTTCTCCCTGGTCCTCACCCGCCCTGGGACGGTTTGTGGTGGAAACCCTCAGTGCATCTGGTTTTCTTTGTGCACCGGGTAACTGGTCTTGAGCCTGGCATGTACTTCCTTATCAGAGAAAAGGAGGCTGAGTCAGCTCTTCGCTCTAGTATCCGGAAAGGATTTCTCTGGCAGCGGCCGGCGGAGATCCCAGAGGGAATCCCGCTCTATCTGATGGTGAAGGGCGATTTCCGCACTCCAGCCGCTCGTTTGAGCTGCAATCAACCCATTGCCGGCGATAGCTATTTCAGTCTCGGGATGATTGCCGAGCTCTCCACTTCGATCCGCCAATATGGGCCGTCCTTTTATCGGAATTTGCACTGGGAGGCTGGGCTGATCGGTCAGATTCTCTATCTCGAGGCCGAGGCCGCCGGGTCGAGAGGCACCGGGATAGGGTGCTATTTTGACGACCCCGTACACCAAGTGCTAGGCTTGGAAGATGCACAATTTCAGGATCTATATCACTTCACTGTAGGCATGGCAGTGGAAGATCCACGGTTGACCACTCTGCCAGCCTATCCCGAAGAGCAACCCAGCTGAGTGATAGTTCCCCTTCTCCTTGGTTGCCCTCGGATTGATAATTCCTACCATAATGGTTGGCTTTGCTGTTTACTTGCAACGGCTGATCGGGTTATAGTCGCTCGAATGTTCAGATAATGTAGGTATGTTCAATTTAGCTAAGTAATACTAGCCGTTACCGGCTACTGAAGCCGAGGGCAGGGGATTTTTTTCTTTTCCATTAGCTTGTCTTGTGGACCATATTCCCTACCTCCTTCGACCTACCCTTTTTGGCAGCCATAAGTCTCGCCAGCACGGAGGATAGCAAGTTGTTGGCCCTTTTCTTGCTAAGATGTATAGAAATCCTAGAGAATGACCATTGAAAATACCTGCCCGGTGGAAGGGGATGGCGTAATCATGAAAATGCTAGGGAAAAGAGTATCTTCGGCTTTAGTTATACTATTTTTATCGGCTGGTCTCTGTCATGCTCAAAAGGTTGTCAATGAATGCACGATTAGAGGGGTGAACTATGCCAGCCAAGGCAAATTCACAGAGGCTAGAAGCGAATTCGAGAAAGCTTTGAAGGTTGCCCCGTCTTTTGGACCCGCACAGCGAGCCTTAAATATCATTGAAGACGTGACTGACCAAAAGATAGCAAGTCAAAGCGCTATCAATTATTTCAAAGGAATAGCCCATGCTATAAAAGGTCAGCATGACCAAGCCATCCCCTATTACACCAGGGCGATAGAAATAAGTCCAAGGTTTGCAAATGCTTATTTCAGTCGGGGAGTCGCCCTTGCTGAAGGTAGACGTCAATATGATAAGGCTATCTCTGATTACAACAAAGCAATAGAGATTAATCCCGGGTTTGGCAAGGCCATCGCCCTTCGCGGGTTTGCCTATTACTCCAAGGGAGAATATGACAAAGCATGGGCAGATGTCCACAAGGTACAAAGTTTGGGTTATCGATTACCCCCAGGGTTTCTCAAGGCTCTCAGCAAGGCATCCGGACGACGAGAGTGATTTGGCTGGATTCCCTATTAATCTGTGTACCCTTGTACATCGTGAGATACGAAAAAACCCATTTATCCTTGGAGTTGCTAGCTTGTCTCAGGTATTGACTACCTCGTATAGTACCGTGATTTAAATACTTTTCCCTTCTGTAATACTTCCATCCCTTCTTCTTCCTCTCTGGCACAACAGTTGCTGAATCATCACCTTGACAAGGGTGCGAAATGGCAAATACAGAATATTTATCTACAAATTTGACTCCGCACAAACTCACTGCACCAGAGGTTCTCATTGCAGAGAAAGACAAGCTCTTGCGTCTGATGATTACCAAATTGCTCCAGGTTTCGGGCTACAGGGTCATAACCTGTGGCGACGGCCTGCAGGCGTTGGAGTTAATTGAGAGACAGTCCTTTGATTTAATTATCGCCGACCTGATGCTGCCGGGTGTTGGCGGAATGGAAGTACTGAAGCGTGTTAAAGAAAACCAGCCGCGCGCAAAGGTCATCCTGGTTACAGATACTCCCTCCTCAGAAACCCTTCTAGAAGCAAAATATGCAGGTGCCTACAGTTACCTGCGCAAGCCTTTACAGTTGCGGCAATTTCTCTTGATTCTCAAAGATGCTATTGAACACAGTCGATTGCTCGACAGTTGTCAACACCAGCAGGCGACCACAGTGGGACTTGGAAACGTGGAACGGGGAAACCTGACACCTTGAGATTTGTGATTTGGAATTTGATTACTTTTGCTTCCAGTCCTTGAGATCCCAGAGAAGATGGGCTAGCAATTCCACTCGCTGGAAAAGGGAATTTCTAAGTATCCTTTCCTTTTTGGTATGGTCCATCTCGCCCACCGGACCAAGACCATCAAGGGTGGGGAGATTGGTCGCAGCCAGAAGATTAGCATCCGAGGCTCCTCTCCGGGCTTCTTCAGGTAACTCGAAGCCGATATTTTTAGCAGTCCCCGTTGCTGCTTGATAGAGGTGTGCAATTGCCGGTGTACAAACCATGGGGGGACGTCCGTGCTTCTTGGTAAGGATCGTTCTCAGTTTCGATTGAACCCTGGTTCCTCCGATGGAGCGGATTTTTTTCTCTATCTCGTCACCCTTTTTTTCCTCAAAAAAACGCACCTCAAGTTCAGCCTCAGCTTCAGCCGGAATGATGTTTACCGCGGTGCCACCCTTAATTCTCCCCACGTTGAGGCTGATGCCGGCCGGTGGATCGTTGAGCGCTTCAACTTTGAGGATCTGCTGGGCTAGCTCTACTACCGCGCTTTCCTTGGCACCCTGATGGGTGCCCGAGTGTCCAGCCTCACCGTGTATCTCCAGGTGATAACGGTTCAAGCCCCGACGGGAGGTGACCACCGAGCCTTTCGGGCCACCGCATTCGAATACCAGCCCTAGGCGAGAGGAGCGGGCTAATTCCATAAGCTTTTGTGCCGACCTCGGAGAGCCGATTTCTTCGTCACCATTTAACGCCAGAGTCAGAGACATTTGCGGCAAAAATCCTAAACGGTCAAGTACCCAAAGGGCGCCGACGATTACCACTATTCCACCCTTCATGTCGGCAACTCCCGGGCCGAGCAGGTGAACCCCATGGGCAACCACACCATGGTCAAATGAGCCTGGAGGAAAAACCGTATCCACATGGCCCACCAGGAGAATGGGGAGTTCATCAGGGGGGCCGTGACGACAGATCCATACTATTTCATCGCGGGTACTCTTGCTGCTTTCGAGGGTGAGAGAAGAGGGCAAAGATTTGCTCAACTCTTGAACTACCTGGGCCACTCCCTGAGTATTGTGCGAGTGGCTGTTTGTGGCTACTATCGTGTCCAGGAGAGTCAAAAGATCACCCCGGAAGGACTCAACTGCTTGCTTTACTTCTTGTGCATTCAGGCTAGTTTGTTTTTTCATCTTCGTAGCACAAGACGTGACCGCCCCAGGTGCGTATGAGTGCTTTGCCTTGGAAGTTGGTATTCAGGAGATATTGCGGCGCAATGGGAGTTTTGCCCCTACCTTCCGGTGCGGTGATGATGTAAGTAGGCACGGCCATGCCCGAGGTATAACCGCGGAGGTGCTCCATGATGTTCAAGCCTTCCTGGATAGAAGTGCGGAAATGGCGGATGCCTTCAACCTTTTTACAATTGAAGATGTAGTAAGGAGCTACCTTGATCCTTAACATTTCATGCATAAGTACTTTCATCACATGAGGGTCGTTGTTGATACCCTTTAAGAGTACTGTCTGGTCTCTGACAACCACCCCGGCTTTCGTGAGCAGAGCAACGGCTTTTTTCGCATCAGCGGTAATCTCTTTCGGGTGGTTGTACTGGGTGTTGAGGTAAACCGGATCATGTTTCTCCAGCATTCGGCAGAGCTCTGGAGTTATTCTTTGGGGCAAGACGCAGGGCATCCTCGAGCCGAGCCGTTTGATCTCCACATGGGGAATCTTGTCGAGTTCGGTGAGGATCCAATCTAATTGATCATCACTCAAGGCCAGAGCATCACCTCCTGTAAGAAGGACATCTCGGATTTCCTCGTTCTCCCGGATGTAAGCAAGGGCTTGGCTAAGCTGACTGCGAGAGTAAATGACATCTCTGCCGCCAATATCTTTGCGTCGCAGGCAGTGGCGGCAGAACATGGAACACATATTGGTGACGTTAATGATCAGTCGGTCCGGATAGAGCCTGGAGATCAGGGGGGCAGGGGAGTTGTACTTTATAATCATGGGATCTTTTATCTCAGAAGTGTCCAGATGCTCTTTAATGCTGGGAATGGCCTGTTTCCGCACGGGACAGCTGCTGTCCTCCGGATGGATGAGGCTGGCGTAATAGGGCGAGATTCCCCAGCGATACTGTTCACCTGTCTTGCGGATCTCATCGATCTCCTTGCGGCTGAGCCGGACTATCTTGCCCAGAGTCTCCACATTTTCGATGCGGTTCTTGAGATGCCACTTGTAGTTTTTCCACTCCTTCTCAGTGGAGCCGAGTACCTTGAGTATCCGCTTTTTGGCTTTCGTATACTCCTTAACCAGCTTCAACCCGGTGGGGATCTTGTCTTTAAACATCATGAACTCTGCAATCAGCTTTTTTACTTCTGCTGAGCGGGCAAGGGCTACTTTTCGGTCATCCGCTGCGACCTTCATGGGGTCTGACTGCGGAGCTTTTTTTCTTGCAGGGGAATCTATCATGTGGAACTCTCCTTGAAATGAGATGTTGAAACAATCTCTAATGGTACCAAGGGTGGAGGCTTGATTCGACTTCAATTTGTATTCTTTCGAGCTGGCGATACATTTCCGGCAAAGTCTTGCCCACAGAGACACACCGGCCAACAAAACCGCCTGCCCGTTGGTATATTCCCAAGCCGAGGTGATCCTCTACTGTGGCAATCCCCTTTAGACCTTTCTCCAAAAAGACTCGTCGAAAGATCTCCGGTTCTTTTTGGAGTCCCGGCAGTTCTCGGGTTACCATAATATCTTGTTCACTCTTCACATTGTAGGTTCCCCAGCAGAGCGCGGATTCGCTGGAAGCCATTTCTGTAAGGCCCTCGGGGAATCTGCCTTGGGTGATGGCGCAAAGTTCAATCTCCAGTAGGCTGGGATGGCCCGGTAGACGATATAACATAGTCAGGGTTGACTCCAGAGTAGTTCCTTGTTTGCGCGCATTGACTTCAAGGAAGTGAGGTTTTCCCTTTGCATCGACGAGAAAATCGCAACCAAACATGCCTCTATATCCTCGAGCACCCATGTATCTTCCCACCATCCTGGTATAATCCTTGATTGTTTCGACCAGATCCTCTTCCAGAACCGTGGGAAAAGTTGATCCTCGGAAACGATTTTCCTCCATTCTCTGGTCGGCCACGGAGGCCACATACACTTCCTCAGAGTTAGCCACCACCGCCAACGCTGTGGGGTCATGGGTGTGTTGTATACGTCTGGTAACCAGGTAGGGTTGATCAGCCAGGCAAAACCTTTCGAGGATTTCTTCCATGTTGCAGACGAAGGCGCTGTTGCTTCCCGCTGAGCTATAGGGTTCACTAATAAAGGCCTCTTCACCTGAGCGGAAAAATACATCCGCCGCTTCCAAGGCCTCTTCTAGGCAGGAGCAGGAGAAACCTTCCGGCACTGGTAGGCTCAAATCACAAGCCATTTTGAACTGGTTGATTTTGTTGTTGAATTCATAAGCCAGGTTGGGATGAGGACCGAGGAGCTTTATTCTTTCACCGTCGGCCAGGGCCATTTCCGGCCTGCTTTCAAACATGTGAAGGTAAACAAGGTCTTGCTCACGGAGGACGTTCTCCAGAAGCTCTCGGGCGAAGGGGTTGGCTGATATCTCCTGGGCAAACTGGCTGGCAGTGGGGCGACAATTAACCAGCATACCCTTGCCGGCATAATATTGGTACGCCTCCTTGTTGATCACCGCTACGTTCGTGTGGGGATAGCTAGCCAGGACGTCGGGCACCAGGGCGATGCAGTCCACCGCACGACCGTAGAGTCTCTCGAGATATGGGATTAGAAAGCTATTGAGTCCGTGGTTTTTTATATCACCGATGTAGATAAAGTAAGCTTTATCAGGTTCGAGCTTGATGTTGTTAAACAGAATAGTATCCCTCTGGGGAATATGAGGAATATTTTCATTTCCCGTAGTGTGGCCCAGGGTGGCCAACGTCTTCGCCTCCTTGCAGGCAGTGTGAGAGTGTCAATGTCATTTTAAGAAAAAGTAAGGAAAAATTGCAACAATAATTTTGTTATGCAAGAAATATTTCATGCAAACCAATAAAATTGACCATTCCAATATCCTTTCCCTTTCTCCTGACTCCTTGCTTCTAAATCTGCATTGAGCAATCCTCGATTCCCAGTGACTTTACGGGCCATGCTTTTGCAGCAACGGACA
>JARRNM010000074.1:0-20250 GCA_037384945.1 Deltaproteobacteria bacterium | reverse complement strand
CTGAATAATCGGGCATTTGGGACATTGGGGACTGATGGGTTTACAGATATTTTGTCCGTGCTTTACCATGAGCTCGTTGTAAAACATGATGTATTTTCCCGGAATGACCTTCCAGAGTTCTTCCTCACTTTCTTCAGGAGTGCGGGTGCTTATCAGCCCGATCCTATTAGAGATTCTGTGCACGTGGGTGTCTACTGGCAAGGCCTTTTTCTTGAAGCCATAGAGAAGGACACAAGCCGCTGTTTTCCTGCCTACACCCGGCAGTCCCATGAGTTCATCCATAGTGTTGGGGGTATTACCCGAGTGTTTTTCCTGGATGATTTTGCTTATCTCTTTTATCCGTGCGGCTTTGGTATTGTAATAGTTGGCTGGTTTTATTAACCTGGCGATCTCCCCCACCTCCGCCGCTGCCAGCATCTCAACAGAAGGGTAGCGGGAAAAGAGGGCTTTGGCGGCCTCGTCTGTTTTTTCGTCGCGGGTCCTCTGGGAGAGGACGGTTCCGATAAGGACCTGGAACGGTGTTTGGCGAGTGTGCCAGTTCCAGGGGTTGGTGCCGTAGAGATTGATGAAAGTGTCTAATATATTCTTAAACCGGGTATTATAAGAATTCATGGCTTAGTCTAAGAAACATCATTTGCGCTGTTTCTACAGGGGTGGACTATAAAGGAGTTAGTCGTTTCGTTAAAGAGTTAAGCAGATAAATTGACCTCACAAACAATATATTGACAACCGGCCAGTGTCAGAGGCAAATAACCGGAGGGTCCAAGCTCCTTTTTGGAAATGGCGTGAAGGCAGTGATTGTCTCGTACAACTTCCATACCCTTCGTCATTTGACAGAGAAATTCGCTGAGGTCAGAAGAATCGAAGCCAACGGCTGGTCCGAGGTGGACTACAAGGCCCTCGAAGGGACACGCCACATCCGGCTGAAGAATTTTTGTGCATAATGTCCGCACAAATATGGTTGAGACGCCTCACTGCTTAATCTCTTACGCGTAATATAGCTCTAAGTTCAGCACGTGCCTTCAGAAAATTCCTGGAGTTTTCAAAGAGATTCCTGTCATTTATTTTTTTGGCAAATCTAGGTGTCTTGAGATCATTGGGAATCTCCAATCTCTCGAACTTACAGAAATAAACGAGTGCGTCATAAATAGACTTAATAGTTTCCTGTACCACAAGATCACATCTACCTAACAGCAAACTATTATCGTTTATCTTTTCGTATCTGCAAAGTACTCCATATATCCACAATATGTGATAAGCAAGTGCTTTCCATTTTTGATCGTATTCCTTGGTTACTAGGTCTTCCATTTCCTCTTTGATCTTTGAAAGGATTCTAAGTGGAAGTAGTCTTTCGTTTAAAAATGTGATGATCCCTTCTTTATCCCTATTTCTCTGATACCTATCGATATCACTGCCTGGGAAAATACGGTCATAATAACTAGATTTTACGAAAATAGTCCCAGGACGACCAAAAGAAATGTGTGGTTCCTCATACCAATACGCCAAGTAAGCCTGTGCTAACTCTTTCATAGAAACAACGGGTCTTTCGTTTGAGGCAAAATCGTTTCTCTTATAGATATATGTTACGTTAAAATAATCATTAAACCATTTTTTTAATTTTATATGAGAGGTTTCAACTGTGCGCAAGTCCTTATTATTTATAGGAGTTTGTGTATTCGAGGCCTTGACGACTTCGATAGCACATCTTACGTCATTTTCCTTAATCTTGATTACTTTCGCAAAAACCCAAATTGGCTCTCGGAAGGCTGTATTATTTTCCAGAAATTTTGTTATAGTGCTTATAGTCTGTACACCGTTAACAATAGTAAGATTATTAAAGAAAAGCGACTCATTTGTCATCTCTTTAAAATCTGTACAAAGACATACGATGCCATTATTCAATATCCAGAACCTATTTCGATAAGAACCGTCTTCTAGCGTTTGTCTTATTTGCCAATTAACAGAGCCTTTCCTAAAGCCCAAAAATCTTCTGATTTTCAAGGCCAAAAGCTGATCGTTTTCCATATGCTCAAGGAAAACACGAGCATTGATTAGTCCAAGAATCGAATCATCTATTATCATGGGTTTCATTTTGTACTTCAAGACGACATCGATCCCATAGATTTTATCAAATATTTGTGCGAACTTTTTTAAGTCAAAAACTTCAATATCAGCATTAAGCATGTAGTCATTTCTGGCCAGCCAAGTTGTTAATTTTTTTCGAGACTTTTTAGCCTCTTTATAAATAACATCAGTAGCCCAAGTCATCGTCACTATGATGAACTTCAATTCCAAACACTCTGGTAGCTTAGCAACCTCGATTTTCGCCGCCTTTTGTAATTGTCGCAAGGGTGGAATGATATGATTTAGATCTTGTCCATATCTAAATTGATAGATTTTGAGCGTAGCTTCTTCATCATCGTAATAAACCGTGTCCCGAGGGGCATCCCACGGACCATCCAGGACAGTAAGCTCTGCATCCTCTTCGCTGAGTTCCTCTATTTGTTCTAAAAACCAATAGGCGAAAGCCTTGTTTTCTCCGATGCCCTTTTGCGACGCCACCTTTGAAACAGATTCTCTTATGAACTTGAAAATACTCATATCCCTATCCTTATTTCACTTTCCTTAATCTACCAGTTTGGCGCGGATATCAAAACAATACGGAAAAAATCTTATGTTAAAACTGACATTCTTATGAAAGATTTGAGAATAACCAGAATAAACAAGGATGTATTATGACTAAAAAACTAAAATATAAGATAGAAGTTTGTTAAATTATAGTAAAATAACTTGTATGATTAAATATGTTGCAGAGTAAAAATTTATTAAAATAGATTAGTCTAACAAGATTAGAGTGATTAGTAAAATATGTAATAATGATTATTCTTATAAAGCCTAAAGCTGCAAACTATATAATAGTATTTTTACAAGAAAAGTCATTATATACTATTGATTTAAACGTATATACAGTGCGTTAATATAATATTATGAACAGTAATATTATGTTTATAATTAACAGAACAATTGTAGAATCTAAATATTTACACACATGGTCCATCATTATGCTACTTTAAATATCTTCTTTGAGCTATGGAATATTTTTTGTAATATAATTATTTGTCATTTCTGCCTCCTGTTTGTCTCTTGGTGAGCGGGGGTTTGCCTGAAGGAGAGAGAAACTACAGTACTCTACTACCCTGGATGTTTCATGAATAGCTTACTGCGACCACGAATATGGTCGTCCTTCCGCGCGTCCTCGGGTGTAGGCCCATTCGACGTACCGTTCAGGTACGGGTCAGGGCCAATCCCGCGGGACCGCGGGACGGTTGCCCGGTGACACGCCTATCTTCGCGGTCTGCTCACAGCAATTCATGAAATATCCAGGCTAAGGTAATAGCAAAATTTCACCTCATGAACAGCTGGCTATTTTGTAGGCTAAATTACCTCATGCTGAGAGTATTATCAAGGGGGAAAAGGCAGCAATGTCAATGAGGCTGAGGTGCTTAGGTGTACATATTGATGTGGTTGAGTCCGGGAATTACAGATCATAGCTTTAGGTCGACTCGTCTGTGTCAGGGGCAACAGGCTGAGATTTGAACTGAATCTCAAGAGAAGGACAGAGTTGCGGTGCATCTTTTGCTGGCAACTGACTTATTAGAGGATCAACTCAAAGCGAACCCTCGGCCACATACTTCTTTGTAGGGCATTATTGTCCTTCTCTGCGAGAGTCTCAAAATATCAACGTTGACACCCCCATCTCTTTCAGTTATTCTCGCCCAGGGTGAAAAGACCGTATTTAGCTTTTTCTGGCGGTTTTTCGTCTCCATTCTTATTGCTTGGCACAAATGGTGAGGCATATCTCCAAGACCAAATCAACCCACGTTCAACCTAATAGATTCATTAGCCGTAGAGTTGAGAAGAGATGACAAGGATAGAAATATCCAGCGAAAAAGAAGCCAAGGATCGGACTCACTCTCTCATACTTGCTAAATCGGACAAACTAGAGCAAATTCCCGTAATATTGAAAACTTACCACAATCTCGTCATTAAGAAAAGTGATAAGCAAGTAAACAGGTGGATCAAGGAACATATTAAGGAGATCAGACAGAAATACTCTAAGGGAGATTGGAAAAATACGCCTATTTTCAGAGGCTATATCAATCTGCATGATCAATACAGTATGACTAAGGGAATACCAGCGTCAAGTGAAATACTCATTGACTTGATATTGCAAGCGGGATCGATTCCAAATATTAACACCTTCGTGAATATCTACAATGTGATTTCGGCGTTTACTGGTCTTTCCATGGGTGCTCATGATATTGATAGACTAAAAGGGACACCTGAATTGAGAATTATAGAGAAGGATTCAGCTTTTACTGTGATCGGGGCTAGAGGCAAAGACATAGTAAGAAAAGGCGAATATGGTTATGTTGATGCAGCTGGGGTCATCTGCAGAATGGACATAAAGCAATGTGAGAGAACCAAAATCACTGAGAATACGAGACACGTATTGACCATCTTTCAAGGGCATGAGAATCTAGACGTTGAGTATCTGCAAAAAGGCGTGGCGATGCTAGACGAAGCTATTGGAATGCTTGAATCCATTCTTTGATTAGCACTCACATTCCCCATAAGGTAGTTTATTATGGAGATGGCTTCAGAGCTTGGGCTCTAGGGGCATTTGGTGAGACTAACCGCTGGGTGTGCCGCCGAGTCGGGCAAGCACTTTTATCTACTGCCGAAGTTAGGGATTTTCTCAAGAAGGGCTTCTTTCAAAACGATAGCGTTGGCATAACGTTCGGCGGGGTCTTTTTTGAGACACTTTAGAATGATCTCTTCAAGCTCCTCTGGTATGCTGGGCTGAAATTCTCTGGGTGGCTTCGGTTCATTCTTCAATATCTGATCCATCAAGATCTTCTCTGTTTCGTGATAAAAGGGCAGATATTCCGTATAAACACCGTACATAATCACTCCCAGGGCCCAGACGTCAGAGGCAATTTGACTCTTGCCCATGATTTGTTCCGGGGCCATGTAAGGCCTGGATCCGACAATGGTACTGCTCATGTCTTTCTTTATCAGTTCTTTGGCAACTCCGTAATCCAACAGTTTGACCTTGCCATCGCGCTGAACAATTATATGCTCGGGCTTGATATCGCGATGCATGATACCGTGCTGGTGTGCATAGGCTACGATATCGATCAGCTGGAGCACAATGCTTTCTTTTTCCACTTTTTCAAGCGAGCTTTCCATGAGTTTCTTGAGAGACCGTCCAGACACGAATTCCTCCACAAGCACCAAAAGACCGCGTTCTTTCGCAATGTCGATAACCTTGACGGCATTGGAATGGCCTTCCAAGCGTCGACAGATCTCCGCTTCTCTACGTAACTGATCGTTGAACTTCCTGCTGCTGGCAATCTTAACAACGTAAAAGGGAGTCTGGCCTTCCTGCTCAACATCGCGCACTTTCCAGGTTTCGCCAGAGGGACTGATCCCCAAGCGCACAACCTTTTCGTATCGTTTAGCAACCAGCTCGCTCATCTTCATAAGTGAGAAATATCCACCGGCAAAGGGAAGAATGCCAGGGAGGACTTGTTGGAGTAATTTATCCATAAAAGACACATCCTCTTGATCGTGATGCGTCAAGACATCTCCATCCCTTCCCTCTGAAATATCCACATAGGATCCTTTGTAACCTATGATCGCGCCTTCTTCATCCAAGACCAATTGACTGTTGAGAAGAATGGTAATCTTTTGCCCGTCTTTACTCTTGAAGTTCACCTTGGTATTCTTGAGCATGCCCCGATTTTCGATTGCTTTCCGATGAAGTCGCTGGCGATCCTCTGGATCCCAGTACAGATCCCTAGTAATGTCGATCTTAAGGAGTTCCTCCTTGCTTTCATAACCCAGTATCTTGACCACGGTCTCATTCACATCAAGAAAACGCCCCTCCAGCGAGCTCAAAAAGAGTCCTTCGTGCTCGCCTTCGAATAACTCTTTGTATTTTGAGAGCACACTGCGCCATCGCTGTTCGTCCAGGCGAATCCTGGTCAATACTCCTATCCGAGAGAGAATTTCCGCATTATTGTAAGGTTTGCTTAGATAGTCAGCCGCACCCATGCCCAAGCCATGCGCCACGTACTCTTCGTCGAATCTCTCCACGAGCAGAATAATAGGCAAATCCCTGGTGGTACCCCGCCTTTTGAAACGCTGCAGGATCTGCAATCCGTTAAGCTGGGGACTTTGAATTGCAAGTAGCACCAAATCGGGAAGCTCTTCCTGGGCGAGCTTGATCGCACTGTCACTATCAGCGGCAACAGAAACTCGGTAGCCACCGCTCGTTAGAATCTCGGAGAGTTCCTGAACCGAGCCAATCTGGTTCTCAACTATTAGGATCCGACGCGCTGGTTTCATCTGGCTCTCTGCATTACCTCACGACTAGGTCTGAAATACAGGTTCGGATAGAATTGATCGTATCCAGTTAGATGTCTATGCCTATACCTCTCGTATTCCACTCACTACATTAACCATCATAACATAGGAATCCCTGCATGTTGAACCTTCCACCACTCGATGCTCTCCTCCGATGCTTCATGAATCGCCTGTTCCGACCGGGGCTCTGGCCGTCATACTGGGCCTTCCAGAGTCTCCCTCCACTCAGCTCATGAGAGGCTCACAATCCTAGACCGTAACCTTCAGGTACCTCTCTCGGATTCACCACCTTGCGGGTACCTTTGGGCGCAGACATCCGCACAACATCCGACAGCAATTCGTGAACCATTTTGGTCAGCTGTAAATATCTATTAACTGCACAGCTCTCGTTTCCATTCTGGTTTTGGTGATCATTGCAATTCGCTTCATGAACAAATAGCCCATCTCGTAGTCTTGCTGAAAGAGTATCTCCAGTTCGGTGTTGTCCCAGACAAAAACTTCCGTATCGGCAATGGCTCTGGCGTGTTCGAGGTATTTCTTCTGGGCCGTGTCCACCAAAGCAGAGACGCCGAAAGTATGACCGCGGCCTATGGTGTCTATCAGGATTGGATTGTTGGCGATCTTCTCTAATTCAAGTCCAATTTTTCCGTCCACAATCGCGTAAAGATATCGAGCATAATCTCCTTCTCTGAAGATATAATCACCAGCGCTGTATTTTGCTGTCATCGTTACCTCTGCAAGTTTGTTCAACATAGAATCTCTAAGATAACTCAACATGATAATAGATTTTAGATCATCCGAAGTAATCACTTCTTGTCTCCTTGTCCGTGGGTTATCCCACTTTTGCCTACGAGAACAATATCATGCATGACGCAAGCTAGTATTCAGCAACCATTTGGGACAGTTGAGCCAGGGTAAAGACGGGGCCGTCTTTGCAGACGTATTCAGTGCCGATGTTGCAGCGACCGCACATGCCGATACCGCACTTCATCCTCATCTCCAGGCTCATGATGATCCGCTCAGGCGGATAGCCAAGCTCGCTTAATATCGGCAAAGTGAACTTGATCATAACTGGTGGACCACAGACAATAACGTAACTGTCTTTAGCGCTGGGTGCCTTCTCCTGAGTAATTGTTGGCACAAAGCCCACGTTATATTTCCAATCGGGGTTGTCGGTGGCATCCACAGTGATGTGCACCAGGATGTCGTCCCTCCGCTCCCACGCAGTCAGTTCTTCTTTGTAGAGCAACATACCGGGAGTACGAGCCCCGTAGATTACGGTAATGTCGCCAAAACGGCTGCGGTTGCCCGGATGTAACATGTAGACTATGGAAGCTCGAAGGGTCGTAAATGCAAAACCACCGCCAATAATGACCACATTCATGCCTTCCAGCTTGTCCCAGGGGTAGCAATTGCCCAGAGGGCCGCGGACACCTATGATGTCTCCAGCCACCATCCGGTGCAGGGCGGTGGTGACCAACCCCACCTTGTTGACCGTAAAGAGCAGGTATCCTTTTTCAGTGGGAGAAGAAGCAATACCGATGGGGATCTCACCCTTGCCGGCGATTGAGAGCTCTGCGAACTGACCAGCCCGGTGAACAAATTTCCCCTGGTGCTCAGGTTTTTCAAAAACCAGTTTGAAGGTTTTTAGGTTGCGGTCTTCAGTTTCGACAGCTACTGAGTCTATCCTTACAGGGTAAGGAAAGTAAGGGTTTTCCATGGTTCTACTCTCTAGTAAGGTTTCGCCGGTTAAGGCGGTCAAACCAATTTCGTTAATTAAGGCGGTTCAGAGGAAAACCTGCTAATCTGCCAAGCCGTTCATCAGTTGAAACACCCAACGAATATCGATATTCACTGGACATTGCTGCACGCAGCGACCACAACCCACGCAGGCCACACCGTTGTCATATTTATCCACAAAGTATTTTAGCTTATGCATGAAACGCTGTCTGACTCGCTGAAGTTTCTGGGCTCGGGGATTATGACCGGAGCCATGCAAGGTGAAAAGAGGGAACATGCAGGCATCCCAGTTACGGAGACGTACACCACTATTTTTGCTCACCTCGTCCTGAATGTCGAAACACCAACAGGTTGGACAAACAAAGGTGCAAACTCCGCAGTTGATACAGGCGAACTGCACCTCCTCCCAGAAATCTGCGTTGAACAGGTCGATCAGGCTGCGATCCTTCAACCTTTCCGTTGGGACCTCTGACTTGATTGCCTGCTTTGCCCTGTGGTGAATTGCTAATGCGGCCTCCAGTGTTGCAGCACTGGCCTCAGCACCTACTCCGGTTTGGGCCAAAAGTTCGAAGCCCTTGTGGGTAAGCGCCTCCAATAGAAGCTCGTCACCTAGGTCGGTAATAAGTACGTCCAAACCGTCGGCAGCAAAGGGGCCGTTGCCCACAGAGGTGCAGAAGCAAGTGGTGCAGGGATTATTGCAGCCCAACCCCACGAGGGTAGTAGTCTGGCGGCGATTCACCCACCAGGGATCGCGATATTGAGGAGAGTGGAAATTCAGGTCGAGCAGCTGGAAAGCCTTGGCATCACAGGGACGAATCCCGAAGACAAACCTTGGAGAGTAGTCGTGTGGGATCTCGCTAAGAAAGGACGTCTCTTTCTTCGCCTTATCTAGAGTGAAGTCGAACAGCCACTCTGACTGGGGCAACATCAAGGATTTAGGTGACAGTGTCGTGTTAGACAGATTGAAATCCGCCTGCTCAGCCGCAGTCAGTAGTTTAAAGCTGGTCATGTCGTTTTGGCGCACCGGTGCATAGACCCGGTTGCTTTCCATAAGGCGGCCTATTAAGTCCGGCAATTCTGTTTTGTCGATCACTCTCTTTGACATTGGCAGAATCCTGTCTCATCTAAATCAGTCGGTTCAGCCCTTTAGCCCGGCTTCATTTCTTTGGCATACATTAATTGGCTAAACCGGCCAAACCTACTTAATGAACTCCTGGGGATCGTCCGGACGATAGGTATCCAGAGGTGGAGGTTCATCCAGGCTCAACCCAGCTTCATAGCCGTAGAGTTCCAGAATATCTTTTTCTAACTTTTTGGTTAGCTGTCGCATCTTAATTCCCACCGGGCAGGCAAGTTCGCAGTTGCCACAGTCGGTGCAGCGACCAGCCAGGTGATATGCCCTGAGAAAATGATAGGTTTGGGTGTCGGTGGGGTCAATGCTTCTTCCCAGCCATTGCGGGGTGGATTCATCCACAAAACAGGTGGGACAATAGCACATGGGACAACTATTCCGACAAGCGTAGCATCGAATACAAGGCGACAGCAATTCCTGGAAGTGCTGCCAGCGTTCGATATCAGTCATAGCCTCGAGTGCAAGGACGTCCGAAAAACGTTCCACCTCAGTTTGCTCAGTCACGGGCTCCGCCACCAATTCGTCATAGATTACTGGGTTGCGGTGACGGCAGATGGCGCAGTTATCCTGAAGATACTCCGAATGAAGAAAAACCTCTTCGAATCCCTCTGCAGCTAAACAGAGTATACCGTCCTTATCACGCACCTCCAGAACCTCACGTCCGTTGAGATCAGCTAGCACCTTCCGACGATCCACCATGCCGTGACACGGTACGCCGATTATGTAAAGCTGTTCTCTCTTAATTTGGTTTTCCTGGATCTGCAATACAATGTTGCGCGAATCACAGCCTTTGGCCACCACAGCCACTTTTTCTCGTCGCTTAGGAAGATAGTTGGCCACATTGTTGGCACAAAAGGAATCCCAATGCAATTGATCCACCTGTTCGGGCTGGCGGATCAGAATGGGTTGACTCATCATGGGTAAAGTGCCGCGCTGGAAGCCTAATATGGCATCCACCCGGCCTTCCACCAATAGCCGTAAGGATATCTGGATCATTCTATTAATATATGAATTCATTGATGTGCTCACTGCGCTCGCTGCATGGCGCATCCGCCTTCGCCGAGGCAGCAGCGCGACAACTAAACCGTAGCATTGCTAGTCATTGGTTAGCCGGCAGCTGGCGGAGCTCATAGCTCATTACTCATAAGAGATAAGTCATTGGTTTATAGTCTAACTCTCGAACTGAGGAAATGTCTGTTTCCTTACTACTCACTCCCTAATAATTACTATCAGCGGCTTGCTGACGCTGGATTGCCGGTGACCATCGGCATGTCCTTGATCAGCCTTGTGGCAGGTCCCAGTCTTCTAACCTGCTCCGTGACCTCATCGGCCGTCTCCACAAATTTGCCGGCCTCAGCCGAAGAGATCCAGGAAAAGTGAAGTCGTCCGGGTTCGATGCCCATGTACTCTATAAGATTTTTGAACAAGGCAAATTTTCTTCTGGCGTAATAATTACCTTCCAGGTAATGGCAGTCACCGGGGTGTCAACCGGAAATCCAGATGCCATCCACGCCCTGACGAAAGGCTGCCAACAGAAACTTCGGGTTCAGCCGGCCTGTGCACGGCACCCGAATGGCGCGGATGTTGGGGGAATACTGCAGACGGCTCACCCCGGCAAGGTCGGCGGCGCCGTATGAGCACCAATTGCACAAAAAGGCGGCGATCTTAGGTTGCCAGTCGCTGTCAGCGATGTCTGTCATCTTGCCAACCTCTCTCATCTCATTTGATATTCCATATGCCAATTACAGGTCTTCAACTTTTGTGTGAGGGGCTTCTAGCTCCGATCCAATAAGAGATCGCTTCACTGAGATAGCGGCAAGATGCCGCTCCCACATCTATCATAAACCATATCCCATATCGGCTGCCTATATCTCTTCAATCACCGCAAAGAGCTGCTTGTCCTCGGATCCCCTCAGATCGATGGCCCCGGAACGGCAGGAGGCCACACACAAACCGCAGCCCTTACAGAGGGCCGTGTTAATTTCAGAAACACTCCTGTCGTTGAATTCCGCTGCACTATAGGGACAGAGGGTTATACACACGCCACAGGCAGAACACTTCGAGGGATTCACTATCGCCACCCGGCCACTCACCTGTAAGCTCTTCTTGGCCAGCACGGTGATGGCTCGACTAGCAGCTGCCTGAGCTTGAGTGATGCATTCATCGATACCCTTGGGGTAGTGGGCGAGACCGCAAATAAACACACCATCAGTGGCACACTCCAGCGGTCGCAGCTTGGCATGAGCTTCCAGAAAGAACATGTCCTGGTTGAGGGGGACCTTAAATAATTGCGCCAGCTTGTCCGCCCCACTGGTTTCAATGGCAGTGGCCAGAGTAATGATATCCGGCGTGAGAAGTATTGGTCGGTGGAGCACATGGTCAATAACCGACACCCGAAGCCTGCCGTTGCTGTCAATCTCCACCACCGGTTTCTGCTCCAGAGAGTAACGGATAAAAATAACGCCTGCGGCCCTGGCTCGCCGGTAGAGAGCTTCCCGCTGCCCGTAGGTGCGGATATCCCGGTAGAGAACGTAAACATCCATTTCCGGGCTGGCTTCTTTCAAACCAATAGCTTGCTGGACGGAAAAAGTGCAGCAGATCCTGCTGCAGTAAGGTCGCTGGGGTTCCCGGGATCCCACACATTGGATGAACACGGCGCACTTGGCGTCTACAAACTTGCCAGCCTCGAACCCATCTTCCAGTTCATGCCAACGAAGAATCCCGCCATGTTGACCAAAAAGATACTCATCCGGCACAACCCAAACTCCATGTGATAACGCATTTTACTTGAAACTCTTATCGTTGGCAATCCGTATTTAGCTTTGAAAGTTGCCCACAAAGCCTTTTACTTCTTGAAGTTGACCATTCAGGTGAACCTTGATCTGCGGATGGGCCTCCACCTCGGCTATAAGCTCAGCAAGATAAGGGCGTACATCCTCTCCCTGCCAGGTACTGCGGAGGTGGCGGGCATGGCCGCCCAGCTGTGAGCTAGCTTCCAGCAAGGCAACCGGGTACCCTTGTTTGGCAAATTGCAGAGCCGCCACCATACCGGCCACACCTCCACCCACAACTAGGGCTGCTTGCTTGACATTTACAGTGGCTTCCACAAGAGGCTCCAGCAAAGCGACCTTGGCCACCGCCATGCGCACCAAGTCTTTCGCTTTTGCGGTGGCCTGTTCTGGAGTACTGCCATGTACCCAAGAGTCGTGGTTGCGGATGTTGGCCATCTCGAAAAGGTATTTGTTCAGACCGGTGCTGGTCAGGGTGTCCTGAAACAAAGGTTCGTGGGTTCGAGGTGAGCAGGCAGCCACCACCACTCGATTGACTCTCTGCTCTTTAATCACCTGGAGCATCTTGGCCTGGGTGTCTTGTGAACAAGTGTAAAGATTGTCCCCAACATATACCACGTACGGTAGAGTAGCGGCGTAATCCCGCACCGCCGCAACATCCACCACCCCCGCTATATTTATACCGCAATGACAAACAAAGACGCCAACACGCGGGGGCTCACCTGCGATGTTTATTTCAGCCGGAGCCTTTTTGGTGGTGATCAAAGAGTTACGAGCTGGAGCAAGGATATTGCCTGCGATGTTTATTTCAGCCGGGGCCTTTTTGGTGGTGGTCAAAGAGTTACGAGCTGGAGCAAGGATATTGCCCACCGCCGTCGCCGCGGCGCTTGCTTCCATTACTGACTGGGGAATGTCTTTGGGGGCCTGGAAAAGGCCACAGACGTACACGCCTTCTCTTGAAGTAGCCACGGGCTGGAAAGAATTGGTGCGGCAGAATCGGTCGGAGTCGAGATCGACCCCTAGACGTTGAGCGAGGTCACGTACTGCTGCAGGTGTCTGCAGCCCTATGGAGAGAACTACCAGGTTGAAAATCTCTTCACAGTTCTTGCCGGCTTCGTCCACATAGGAAAGAATCAGATTGCCGGTGTCCGGCTCCTGGCTCACTGAGTGAACGCGGGAGCGAACGAAATGCACACCCTGTTCCTCTTGGGCACGATTGTAATACCTATCGAAATCCTTGCCATACGTGCGCATGTCCATAAAAAAGATACTGGCTTCGAGACCGTTCTTGGCATGCTCTTTGGCAATGACCGCCTGCTTGATGGCGTGCATGCAACAGACCCCCGAACAGTAGCTGTTGTCGCAATGGTTGATATCCCTGGAACCAACGCATTGCAACCAAGCGATCTTTGCGGGTTCACGATGATCTGAAGGCCGGAGCAGGTGTCCCCGCAATGGACCGGAGGCCGATAACATGCGTTCGAATTCTAGACTAGTAACCACATTGTCAAACTGGCTGTAGCCGTATTCCTCGTATCGTCTGGGGTCAAAGGTTTCAGCCCCGGGCGCCAGAATCACCGAACCCACTTCCAGGGTAATTTCCTGCCGGTGCGAGGAGTGCACCACAGCGTTGGCCTGACAGGCAGTGACGCATTTAAAACACTCGCAGCAGGACATGCAATTGAGACATTTTGCCGCCTCGGCCCGGGCCTGCTCTTCACTGAGTCCCAGCTCCACCTCAGCAAATCCGGCCGTTCTTTCCACCATACCGATGTGGGCCTGCTGGGCCCGGGGGATTTTCTCTATATCTGCAGGAATGGGTACGAAATTCTTCTGGGGAAACTCCACAGGCTCCCGACCCTGCCTAAGATCCTCGCCCCGCAAATAGCGCGAAATGGAAATGGCTGCCTGCCGACCTGCAGCTACCGCCTGGATGGCTGTGGCCGGACCAGTTACACCATCTCCTCCAGCAAAAACCCCTTCTCTATGGGTGGCACAGGTCGTCGGATCCACAGAGATAGTATTCCAACGGGTCAGCTGCAAACCTGGACTCTCGGCTAGAGCAGAGGTGTCTGGCTGCTGACCAATGGCTGGAAAGATCCACTCGGCCTCCATGATGAACTCGCTGCCAAGCACCGGAACCGGCCGCCTCCTGCCTGAAGAATCCGGCTCGCCCAACTCCATTTTTATGCACTGAACACCAATTACCCTGTTGTCTTTGGTAAGAATCTCCTTGGGCGCAGTCAGATATTCAATCTCAATACCCTCGGCCAAAGCATCTTCTACCTCGTATTCGTAAGCAGGCATCTCTGCCCGGGTGCGACGATACAAAATGGTGATTTTATCGGCTCCCAAACGCAAAGCCGAACGGGCCGCATCAATAGCCACGTTACCGCCACCTACGATAACAGCTCTGCCCTCAAGCTCGGTTAGCTCAGCCAAATTTACTCGCCGCAGAAAATCAACACTGGAAACAACACCCTCGCCATCCTCACCGGGAATGTTAAGTTGCAAATCCTTGTGTGCGCCAATGGCGACATAAACCGCCTTGTAACCCTCTCTGAAAAGTCCCTCAATGCTTACATCCCGACCCAAAGCAGTATCAAGCTTTATCTCTACTCCCAACCGGGTAATCGCACCAATCTCTTTGTCCAAAACCTCAGGCGGCAACCGATAGTCCGGAATGCCAAGCCGCAACATGCCGCCGGTAACTGACTGTGCTTCGAATATAGTGCTTTGATAACCCTCCAGAGCAAGAAAATGGGCCGCACTCAGCCCTGCTGGACCAGAGCCGATGATGGCCACTTTCTCATCCCTTTTCTCTATCTCGGGCAACGGCAAATCTTCAATATCCACCTGATCAGCCACAAAACGCTTCAAAGCACAGATGGAAAGGGCTGCATCTACCTCACCACGCCGGCATGCCTTCTCACAGGGATGCGGACAGATGCGACCGATGACTCCGGGAAGGGGCAGGGTGCGCAAAATGACCTCCATGGCCTCCCGGTATTTGCCCTGGGCTAGCAAGGCCACATAGCCGTGAGCGTTGACATGGTTTGGACAGGCATTGGTGCAGGGAGAACGATCCCGCTTATCGATCACGTAGCCGCTTGGGATGGCCTGGGCGTATGGCTTGTAGGTGGCCTTCCTCGGACCAATGCCCTGGTCAAACTCACTGGGCATCGTCACCGGACAAACCTGGGCGCAATCGCCGCAGCCGGTGCAGCGCTCAAGATCAATGTAGCGAGGCTGCCTCTTGACAGTGGCCTCAAAATGCCCGGCCTCGCCAGCGAGACCTTCTAGTTGCGAGTCAGTGATTAGCTCAATGTTCAAATGCCGGCCGACCTCGACCAGTTTGGGCGAGATAATTCACATGGCGCAGTCGTTGGTGGGAAAGGTCTTATCCAGCTGAGCCATAACCCCGCCGATGGCAGGACTTTTTTCGACAAGATATACCTTGTAACCGGAATCGGCCAGATCAATGGCTGCCTGCATTCCGGCGATACCGCCGCCGACAACCATTGCCGAGCCAATTACGGAGTGAGTTTTGACTTCAGTGCTCATGAGTTCAGCTTTCTTTATTACTTGTGTGCGAAGCAGTGCGTGAAGATTTTCACTATAACTCACGAAATTCTATAGTTCAAGGTCTCCGCAGGAGAATCTTTATTTCTAGAAAGTCCTGCAGGTCCCTTATTCAGTCCATAATTTCAGCAAAAGCAATCCGGGCACCTGCCAACTATTAATCATATCGTCATGCTCATCTGAATATATCTGGAGGGAGACTTCTTGCCGCAACGACTGCATCCTCGACCAGAATCGTAATCAAATCAAAAAATCAGCCAGACCCCTCCTAAATGGTGAACTGAAAAAGCGTGCTTGTCTCCAGGAGCCCTGATGAAGATATTTTTGGTAGAAGCCCCAGATTCCTGCAAGACTGCTGCAATGATCTCCGAGCCGAATTTGCCCTCACGGACGACAAGCTGCACCTTACAACATCGGAAAGACTTCTTTGAGTGGTTCCAGACTCTGCTCTCTCTTTAACCGGGGCTATCCCCTACCAAGGTTGCTTACGACAAAGGAGATGACAATATTCACGAGCCACCTACCGGTGGAGTAGAATATTGTCGTCCTTTTGCGCTTCTTTGCACTCGAGCGCTACCACCTAAGGTTTAGCGACACCTCGGAGTCAAATCCCCTAAGGCTGTTGCGCCGTGTGGCCCGCCCATCCTCTCGGTGTCGTAATCGTGCAGCTAGATCCAGGATCGCCACAACCGTGAGTCCGGGTCGATTTCGCTGGCACCGGCAGCAATCTCTGGGCTGACCGTGAGGGCAGAAGTTGCTGTGCATGACTGCAATCGCTCAATAATGGTCGTTGGCATCATCCACCCTATCTCGGAGGAAGTTCCTCGGTGAAACCCCGTATGCAACCTGAGGAGCGGTATGGCCCCATGAGCCAAGTTCCCTTAAACTTAGTCAAAATCAGAGAATTCCCGGACGAACTCGTCTATAGGAATGGCCGGGAGAGTTATCGTCTTTACCGTCCCCCTTGAGCCCAGTTCCATGGCGGCCTTGAGAACAACTTTTTCGTTTTCTGCCTCAACTATGGTTATAAAATCGTAAGGACCCAGCAGGGCATACTGGGCGACTATCTTTGTTCCTAGACTCCGCATTGCTTTGTTCACAACTTCTACCCTATGGGGAAACTGCTTCACCGTTTTCTTACCCTCATCGGTCAGGTTGCTTAAAATCAGGAAATATTTCATTTTTTAACCCCTTCCTGTTGATTTGCTGCGGTGCACTCTTAGTAAAATGTTAAACTGGAATTAACTGCTAAAATTAGCAGAGCATTGTTTAAAGATCAACACCACTGATAGCTTCGACTCTCAACGTTGCCGGGAATACGAAAACCATCCCCGCCTTTACTAGCGGTCAATTTTCTCATCATCGGCAATTCATCAATATCTGTCTGCTTTAGCCATTTATGATCTCTAAGGCCTCTTCCCGGTAAGCATCCATTACATAAGGTATACCAGTTATTTTGGCGGCCTCTTCGCTCAGCGCCATCAGGTCTTTTCTGCTAATAAACTCAGTTTTCCACTTCCGAGCTCCCGCCATAAGCTGTTGCAGACCCACGCGGATCTTTTCTCCCGCACTGTAAATGCCGATTGCGCCCAAGGGAAATTTATCCACCTCATCTCCATAGGTTTCCTTCAGTTGCCGGTAGTAGAGAAAAATCTCTTCTTTTGTGGTCCCATGTTTTGACAGAGTGGGGGGAAGACCTCCTGCTTCTCCTCTGAGCCATTTTTCGGCGTTTTTACCTACCATGCCTGGGATCATCAAAGCACGCCCCATACATACGGCTTTACAGTGAGGAGCCCCCAGAGCAAGACATTTGAAGATTTGAGCCTCAGTGGAAAAGCCGCCCGCAAAGGCGAGATCCGGGACGAATGCGCCTTTCTCCGACAGTTTGTTGCACAACTCGACAGCCATGGAATGGAGATAAATGGCGGGCACACCCCACTCATTCATCATATTCCACGGGCTCATGCCGGTTCCTCCCGGAGCACCGTCGATGGTTAGGAGATCAATTCTAGCATCGGAAGCCCATTTGATGGCCATGGCCAATTCACGCATAGGATAGGCGCCTGTCTTGAGTGTCACTCTTTTCGCACCCAAGCCACGAAGTCGTTTTACCTCTTTTATGAAGCTTTCTTGGCTCACAAATCCAAGGCGGGAGTGGCGTTCAAACTCTTTGATCGCTTTATCCTTGAAAGCTGCTTGGTTTGCCTTGCTTTCGGGATCGGGTGTAACAATATATCCTCTCCTTTTCAATTCCAAGGCCCGCTCTAAGGTGTTCACCTTGATCTCGCCGCCGATGCTCTTAGCACCCTGACCCCATTTAAGTTCGATGGTCTCCACGCCGAGCTTTTCTGTGACGTATTCGGCCACCCCAAGCCTGGTATCTTCAACGTTTAACTGGACAAGAATGTCACCGTATCCAGAATGGTATCGACGATATAATTCCAATCTACGCACCATGTCCGGAGCGTTTGTCACCTTACCCTTTTTGTCCAACTCCAGTTTTGGGTCGATTCCGCAGACATTCTCTCCGCAAACCAGGGTGATACCTGTGATTGCAGCACCGATCGCGAAATGTTCCCAGTTGGCGCGGGCGATTTCTGTACTGCCAAGAGCGCCGGTGAACATAGGAATCTTCATCTTCACCTTTTCCGTGGCTCCGAAGGATGTTTCGGTATCTACCACGGGGAAAGTGGCATGGTCCGGATCAGCCTCGACCCCTTCTGCTCCCATGGCATAGCCCATGACGTTAAGATGAGAGTAATCAACAGGATAGTCTTTTTCTGCACCTGCGGTTACCTTGCCAAAGGGAGAAGGGTAGAGGAGTTCTTGGCCACGGAATGTCGCATTCCACAAGTCACAATTGCCCTTGCATCCATCCAAACACCTGCTACAGATTCCCGACTGGGGAGCAATGGAGCGGGCACGATTCCTGGTTTGCAAAGCTTCGCTGCTGTTTGGTCTTTGTAAATTCATGGTATTATTCTCCTTTGTCCAGGTGATAAGTTAGCCTCTTTGGCCTGCGATTCAATGGAATGAAACAGGGCGCAACGGGCAATACGTTGGAATTGAAGAGTTGTTATTCAAGTTTCGCACCCCTTTAGGGATTCGAAAGTATTAGCGGCACTGCAAATAGCGCCGATGTAGTCACGAAATTCGGCTCCGAGGTTGGAGAACAGTGCCAGGGTCTCAAAACACCTACGAAGAAACAGGCAGAAGTAATCCCACAGCCCTTCAAAGAAGCTGACGGCGCCGGTCTCCTGCTCGATTTGATGGAACATATCCCCGATGGTACTCTGCGAGGGATCTTGCACTAAGAGATAAGCTAACATGCTATGGCGCACAAAGGCCCGGGTTACCGAAAAGATCTGGGCGGCAAGGGAGCGACTCTGTTCCTTGCCGAGGCCGAGGCGTTGTTTTACTTCTTTGAAAAAGAGCTCGATGGACCAGGGTAAGATGTGTTTCTTGGCTATCTCCCGGCCAGAGAGGTCGGGATCGTTAGAGAACAAAGCTACCCATTTAGGCTCTGGAGTTTTTCTTTGCCCTTGAGTGCTATCAACTTCAACCGCCTTATATCCTTTAACGAAGACAATGGTGCCTTTAACTCCGTTGCCACAAAGCACCGGAACTGAGCTGAGCAGGCAGCCTAACTCTGGATCTTTGACAAGGCTGTCTTTGACGACCTCGTAGAGTCTCGAGAGTCTAAGCCGTTGGTTGTCGTAGAGATAGATAAAGAGTCTTGGTATCCTCCAGGCGGCCGATGACATGAAGGCTTAACCCTAGGACCTTTTTGAAAAGCTTTGGTGAGGTAAACCAGAAGTCAATGAGCAGATATCTGGTCGATATCCCTTTAGCTGGGCAGTCAAAATTTTTTTCCTTAAGTGAAAAATTGTTTCACTTTATTCTTGACATTGCCGTCAAACCAGGGTAGAGAAAGTCACTATGGTGCTAATGTACTTCATTGCAAAACGGACAGCAAGGGTTTCCTCATTTTATCGATGAACTGATAATGGATTCAAGACAAGGTACCGTCATTGGATGTTATCTAAAGGGCTGTTCGGTACTCGCACAGTATGAGATACGAGAAATGGTCTGGCTATGTGGGAGGAAATCGAAAATATTGGAATGTTCATGTGTGCGATGGACCGATCCGTTGGGTACTTGGGGAATGAGCCTTAGGGCAGCACCTTTTCAAACGTATCGCGCAGAATTCTGATCCAGCCGACACCTCAAGTTCGAAGGATGGTCGCTCACACGCTGTGAGGTCGTGGCCCATCCATTACTTTCAGCAAGATCAGTGAAACTGTCGACAAGGTCGTTCTGCATGCAGCGCACAAGTCAGTGTGCCTATATCTCGAGGGTTCAGCCAGCCGTCTCATGGCGAAAAAGGAAACACTTGATACCGATGAATATCATCTGTTTAAATGTTGGAGAGTATCAGGCTATGAGATTCTACAGATTGCGCAGTTAGTAGAAGGAGGGAGCCGATATGCGGATAGCCGTTTTAGGAGCAGGCCATGGAGGATTGGCGACTGCGGGACATCTTAGTTTAAAGGGCCACTCGGTCAATCTGTTTAG
>JARRNM010000073.1:6959-23707 GCA_037384945.1 Deltaproteobacteria bacterium | reverse complement strand
GGGCGGGGAAAAAGGCATTTACGTGATTGAAATTGGTATTTATGAGGATGAACTCCCCGTAAAGGTTGCGAAGTTCTTTAACGTCATGGTCGTAAAAAGCGCGCATTTCAGGCCGCATCATGTCGCTGCGAGGATTGCCGGTTATATGTATGGGTAATCCGGCTGGGAATTCGGGATATTGACGCCACAGTTCGGCGTTATCCTCGCCCCAGGCAAAGAGATGGGCCAGATACTTCATGGTCAGAGGAGAAAGACGGCGTGAATAGTACATCTCAGGAGGCAAGTGGACAAGGGCTTCTTCGTCCCAGCTCACTACCTCATGCCTGAGCTCGCGCATAATGCGGAACATCTTTAGATTACGAATGGTAAAGCTCTTATTTAGATAGATACCTCTGGGAAAGGAAGCAATGCGAAAGTCTATCTCCCGGTGCGAGCCAATCACTGTGGTAAACCCACGCCTTGCTGCAATGCAGGCGAGCAGGAGTTTAGGATCAAGTTCGCGCACCTGATTTTCAACTGGAATGATAAGAGTTGCTTTTGTTCCTTTCATACTCTTGATTGACCTCTAATCAATCTCTGGTGCCGCAAGTGGCAGCGCATACTAGCCTTAAGCAGTGTGAGTGTCAAGTATAAGATATTGCTACATCTCTTCCTTGTCTACTGTTCTCAGGATTCGGTCAGCCAAATTTTTACCGTCTAATCCGTGGTAGGCGAGTGTCTCTGGCGGGGTTCCACAGGCAGGATGTTCCTCAACTGCAAATTTGAATAGCTTCTTATCCCGTAAGTTATCAGACAACATTAAAGTGTTAAGCAGATTATCTCCAAGGCCTCCGTATTGAGAGTGATTGTCCAGGACAAAAATCTTTTCGTAGTCAGCAGTAGTCTCTGCCAGCCACTTATCCTCTATTCGGTTTAGCCAAGGAAGATTTACTATCTTCAAGGAAAAATCCCGTTTCTCCACCATTTCAGCGGCTGTCAGGGCTTCATTTAACATCACTGGACCGTAGGCAAATAACACTGCATCTTTTCCTTCTTTGATAACAGTTCCTTTGCCGAAGGAAAAATTATAGTTTTCCGGTAAAGTGATTGTTTTGGGAGAGGGGGAAATTACCAGACGCATCATACAGTTATCTTGTGCTTCATCAACGCACCACTCCAAAGCACGTTTAGTCTCCACACCGTTACAGGGCTCCAGAATTACACAATTCGGCAAGGCGCCAAAAAGGGAGATATCCCGCAGACTCTGGTGTGATTTGCCGGGCCCGGCAGGAATGAGCCCCGCGTAGTGGCACACATAGATTATCTTGGTGTTCTCGGTGGCATTGTTATATATCTGCTCATTTGCCCGGGAGGCCAGGAATACTCCAAAGGAATTTACTATGGGCAACAGACCCTGGAGCGCTAGTCCCCCTGCCATGGAAACCATGTCCTGCTCTGCGATACCATTCTCGATAAACCGTTCGGGAAAAGCATTCTCAAATGGGCGAAGTCCACAGTCAGCAGACAGATCAGCATCGAGAACCACGATATTCTGCCTTCTGGCCCCCAACTCCACCAAAGCCTCACCGAAAGCATTCACCACCTTTTCGGCGGTATCTTTAAGCTTTATTCTGTGCTTCTCCCTTGTCTCAAGAAGCTCGGGGTGCAATGACTCCAAATCCAGATCTCTGAGTTGACCGTTTATCCGCTCAACTATCTCATCATAACCTGCTACGAATGAATCATCGTCGGGCGCGCCGGCATGCCACTTGTAAAGCCCCTTGCCGTCCCGGAGGGCGGTGGGTCCTTCCATGAAAGAAACCCCTTTTCCCTTGACTGTGTCTGCAATGAGAGCCTTCGGTTTGTCTTTTACCCGCCTGAAATTGGCGAAAACCTGTTCCAACTGGGCAAAATCATGTCCATCGCAGCGTTCAACATACCAGCCGAATGTTTGAAATTTCTTCTCCAGGTCACCTAGATCGATAATCTCATTCAAGGTCTTGTCTGTTTGGATCTTGTTGAAATCAACAATGACTTGAATATTGGTGACTTTCTGATGGGCTGCAGTCTGTAATGACTCCCAGATTTGCCCCTCCTGCAATTCCCCATCCCCGGTCATAACAAATACACGTCCGCCCCAGCCATTCATCTTCTTGGCCAGGGCCATTCCCTTGGCTTTGGAAATGCCCATGCCCAGGGAGCCAGAATTGGCTTCAATGCCGGGTACACTGACATCCGGGTGACCGTGGGTACCGCCTAGACGTCTTAAATTAATAAACTTCTCTTTTGGGATAATCCCCAGGGAATAAAGGACGGCGTAGTGCCCCGGAACATCGTGTCCTTTGGAGGAAAAATAAATATCCCGGTCCGGATGGTCTACCCCGAGTTTACCTATGTTCATCTCGGAGTGGTAAAGAAAAGTTGCGATATCCAATGAGCTGAAACTTGAGCCGAGATGACCTGAGCCTGCTCGTTTCACCGTGGCCAGAGCATTAGCCCTGCACATGTCGGCAAAAAGTGCCAGTTTGCCGTACTGCGGAATATCGGCCTTTTGAATACGCTGAAATTCTTCTTCCGGAATGAGCTTGATCTCTAGCATTACTCTAAACACTCCTCAAAATCACAGGTAATATTAGCCACAAAGCACACAAAGAGCACAAAGAGGCGGAATTTCAGATTGTTAAATCTTCTTGGTTTTGCTTAAGTCACTCGACAATCTTAAATCTAAAATCTTAAATCTCAAATATTCTCTGTGTCCTTTGTGATCTTTGTGGTTCATTTCTTTACTCCTTAAACCAGTTATTGCCACGGACGTTGTGGTATGGAAGGCAATCGAGCTTGACCGCTGGCTACCAGGTGTTCAGCCAGGTTCCAGTCGTAAGCACTATTCACGTCAAATCCTTCATAATCCTGGGTAAAAAATGGCATTAATACTTGGCCGGCAATTGTCCTGCTCCCAAAGACCACTCTCGACCAGGCAATCTCCAGGCTGGCGTTCTGTACGTATACTTCCGGCAATGACTGGTATTGGCTGCTGTGCCATGGCTGCTCTGGAGGGGTCAACGGCAGTAGAGGTACCATTCGCTTACCCCGCACCACCCACATCTTGCCGGGGTGCTGCTTGCACTTCTCCACCGCCCGGAGGGAATCGGCGCCTTTTTCTTTCTTGAAGGCGTGCCAGGCTCGTTGGATTGTTTCAGGAAGACGAAAGGGGCTTGTAGGTCGCAGGATGCTGAAACAGTCATATTCCCTGCCGTCCTGTCGAAGTCTCTCCAAGGTGAATTCCAGCCATTCGATATCTGGGGAGAGATCTCCGGCGAGTTCTGGAGGACGCAGGTAGGGTACTTCAGCGCCATAATACTTAGCTAGATCCGCGTAGGTTGGGGAATCGGTTGAAACTAAGACCGCCGAGAAAATCTGGCTCTGCAGGGCGGCCGAGATAGTGTAGGCAATCAATGGATGACCAGCCAAAGTCCGAATATTCTTGTTTGGTACGCGCTTGGAACCTGCTCTGGCGGGGATCAGCGCCACAATGCTGGGCTCTTTTTCAGTCATTTACAAGCATCACTCCAGGACTCCATCACGCCAATATTTTACTAGAGGACTTCCCTCCGCACCTGGTTAAAGCATTCCCGTATCTATATTAATGTAAATATCTTTCAAATCAGAGTAGACGTCCAGTGCCTCTGTACCAGGTTCGCGAGTGCCGTTGCCCGATTGTTTCAACCCTCCGAAGGGCATGTGAGGTTCGCTCCCGTAAGTTCCAGCGTTTACTACCGCTACACCTGTTTGAACTTTCTGGGTGAATTCAATAGCACGATGGATGCTGCGGGTGTGGATACAGGCGGTCAACCCGTAAGGTGAGTTGTTGGCCAGTTGGAGGGCTTCAGAAAAATCCTTTACTCGATAAAGGCAGGTAATGGGTCCAAAGATTTCCTTGGTGGAAATTTCGTCCTGGGGAGCAACTTTTTCAATTATGGTGGGTGCCATGTAGAAGCCGTCTCCGTGTGCAGGATCGGTTAGTCGGTGGCCTCCAGTGAGGACCACCGCACCTTTTTCCCGTGCTTGTTCGATAGCAGATAGCATGTTGGTGAGTTGCACCTCATTAATTACCGGTCCGAAATCGTCATCGTCGTCTACACCAACTTTAAGCTTATTGGTTTGTTCCACAAGCATATCCCGAAACTCATCGTAAACTGAGTCGAAGATGATTATGCGACTTCCTGAGGCACAACGCTGGCCGGCGTTACTGAAAGCAGAGAGGAGCACCCAATTGGCTGCATTCTGCAGATCAGCGTCATCGCAGACCACCAAGGGATTCTTGCCGCCCAGTTCCAATGAAACCTTGGCCAATCTTCGGCCGGCGACTTCAGCAATTTGACGACCAACCTCTGTAGAGCCGGTAAAGCTGATGACATCCACCCCGGGATTGGCCACCAAGGGTGCACCGGCTTCCTCGCCGTAGCCCTGGATGATATTGAGCACCCCTGGCGGCAGCCCCAACTCTTTGGCTATCCTCCCAACAATCCAAGCGGTGGCAGGAGTATCCTCCGCCCCCTTAAGGATCGCTGCGTTTCCACATATCAAAGCGGGAAAAACCTTCCAGGCTACATTGGCGATGGGGGTGTTGGCAGCAATGTCGTCCGTAGAACCGCCGGCCCTCACCTGCCATGAATTCCCCCTGAGCAATGGCGCCACCGGTCTCACCCAGGGCCTGCTTGTAAGACATTCCGGTCTCCAGGGAAACAATGCTGGCTATCTCTTCCCGCTGTTTACGCATTGCCTGGGCTATGTCATGGAGCAGGTCTCCACGATATACAGGGGTGGAGTCCGCCCAGGCCGGTTGAGCCCTGCGAGCCACCTCCACCGCCTTGTGGACGTCTTCGGCCCGAGATCGTGCCACTCGGCAAATCTCTTTACCTGATACCGGCGATACCTTAGCAAATGTCTCTCCACTGATAGCTTCGCACTCTTTGCCATCAATCCAATTAAGAACTTTTGTGGGAAAACTATTACCATGCATCTCAATACCTCTGTTGTCCCCGGGATGCGCTATTATTTAAAAGGGATAAAACGCCTATGCACTTATCTCGGCAGGGATCCGAAAGTGAAATTGTTTTTTCCACCACAGAACCACAGAGTGCACAGAGCGAAACTTGTTTTTTGCCCGATCGGGAGACGGCGATCGGGCAAAAGATCTCAGCCCTGCGGGCACGATCTAGTAACCTAGTGGCGTTATGCTGAGGGTTAGAGATATACCAAAGAGCATTCGCCGAAGGCGGAGGCTCTTTTCCCTGGCCGTCGTCTCCCGGTCAGGGAAAAATCTCTCTCCTCTGTGGCCTCCGTGTCTCTGTGGTTCACTTCGTTGTCTCCACCCAAATACAGATGATTACCAGGCGGTAAAGCCGCCGTCCACCACGAGCTCGATCCCGGTTATGTAGGATGATGCCCGGGATGCCAAAAAAAGGAGAGGGCCCCGGAGGTCCGAAGCAGCGGCCATCCTGCCAAGAGGCACCCGCTCGCAGAACTTTCGTTTGAATTCGTTATCCTGGTCTCCAATAACTCCACCTGGAGAGAGTGTATTTACCCGGACTCCATGAGGAGCCCAATGGGTGGCCAGATATTTTGTCAGGTTGACAACGGCAGCTTTGGATGCCCCATAAGCCGGTGGCTTGAGAAAAGGCGGATCACTCTGGAGGTGTTCGTAGAAGCGAGCGTCCGGTGAAACGCCAGCATAAAGGGAGCCGATATTGATGATTGATCCACGGCCTGCCTTCACCATCTCCCTGCCAAAGACCTGGGTCACCAGAAAAAGACCCACCGTATTAACTTCAAATATCTTCAGGTTTTCTTCCAAGGGGATGTCTTCGAGAAGGTATCCCTCTACCAATTTGTCCGGGGGCCGGTCAATCCCGGCATTGTTCACAAGTATGGTGGGGACTCCGAGGGTCTCCAAACATTCCTTACAGACCTCTTCCAAGGCCAGCCGGTCTCTGACATCGGCGTAGGCCAATCTGAGACGTTCACTTCCAAAGCGCTCCTCTAGCTCAATGATCTGTTGACCAATCTTCTGACCGGGCCGATCGAGTAGGAAAACAGCAGATCCTGCCTCGAGGAGTGTCCCCACCCAGATGGGGCCTAACTTGCCCAAACCGCCAGTAACGACACCAATCTGACCCTCTAAATTGAACAGGTCGTTCAAGATGCGGCCTCCACCCAGCCCTCTGAACCATTCAATACCTCAAAGGTGATATCGTCATCTTTGTTTAGAGGGCCACGGGTTACCCGGCCGATTACCTTGTCCAATTCGTAGGGCGGCAGGCCGTCACCAGGTGACTTGAGGATAATATCTTCGCGCCTAAGAGCATGGCCTGCGGGTAAATCCCGTGCCGCAACCAGCTTCTTACCCATTTTGATTATGGGGTTTACCTCTGTTTGGTAGACTTTCTTAACGCCATCACCCATGGCCTCTCTCGTCCTGCGCAAATCGCGGACCATTTTCTTCAGCCCTATGGGCTCCAGAGAAAAGGCATGGTCAGTACCTTTCCAGGTGTGATTGAGGGTGAAGTGTTTTTCAACGACTCTTGCTCCCAACATGTATCCCACAACTGCCATGGCGATCCCATTGTCATGGGAGGACAGTCCAATGGTAGTGTCGGAAAACCGCTCTCTGAAGCTGGTGATAACCCTCAAATTGAGCTCGTCGAAAGCTGCCGGATATCCTGCTGTACATTGCAGAAGGCATAGTTGCTGGTTTATGGGCATAATGGCGTCATAGGCCCTATGGACATCTTCCATGGTGCCGCCACCAGTACTGAGAATCATGGGTTTTTGGAATTTAGCGATATAGGTCAAAAGAGGAATACTCTTCAGGTCACCCGAGGCAATCTTAAAGGCCGGGACATCAAGCTTCGCCAGAAAATCGGCACTGGGAAAATCGAATGCGGTTGCAAACATGGTGATCCCAATTTCTTTGGCATAGCTCATCAATTCAGTATATTCATCCCAGCCAAATTCCAGTGCTTCTCTGTGCTCACCGTAGGTAAGACCAAAGCTGTTTTCATGGTCGTAAGGCTTGTCATATCCTGCTTGGGTATAAAGCTGACGATTATCTCGCTTCTGCAATTTAACTGCATCGGCGCCGCAATCTTTGGCAACCCGAAACATCTCTTTGGCTGTTTCGAGCCTGCCCTGGTGATTGTGTCCCACTTCGGCAATAACGTAACAGTCGCTATCATCTGTGATGGTTATTCCGTCTATTACCAGTTTTCTCATTGATATTCCTCCTTTTCAGATCTTAATCTGAATGGTTTGCAGGCCGAAGGAGTTTATTCCCTTTCCATCTGACGCGGCTTGTCCTTTAACACAAAGGGCACAAAGATCACAAAGGTGTTTTCAAATTGATATTGAATTCTTTGTGTTCTTCGGGTTCCTTGTGGTTAAAAGAAGTTGCGCGAACCTGATAAAGATTGGTTTTGGGCCATAGCCTCCTACGAACTGATCTGAAAAATCTGATCAGATATTTCCTCTACCTTCAGTCTTTTACTGTATCCGAGTAGGGTCTGAAATCGCAAGAGTCGAGCACGCAACTCTTCGATTGGTATTCCCGGGTAGCGATGACGCTGGAAAGCCGGTTTATTGAATTCTCCTGGAAGGTAGGATTTGTAACGATTTATTAAACCAAGTCCCTTTGCCAGGTACCAGCGATTCAGCCGATATCGCAAAGCTGGTTTTTCCAATCCTACCCCGTCATTCAGCATCTGCTCACAGGTATCGACGATTCTCTCACAGGCCAGAGGGCCGTCCAGGGCCTCCATATGGTGGTTTATAAGTTCTTGGCGCTCAGCTCCATCCGCAGGCCCGAGTTTGCCAGCGAGAATATCTTTAAGAGTTGAGTGCAACTCCGCGAAATCGAAGCACTGATGACTGAGCAAGTTGGGCAAACGATAAAAGCCCAAGTCATAAAAATCGTTTACTGTTGCCCTATAAGAAATGGCGGGAATCCCCATTACGTATGCCTCTAGACCGGTGGTGCAGCAGTTGTGAATGACAGCCTTTGAGGCCAGAATCCACGGCACCACATTGCCATTGTTGGTTACCTGCACTCTCTTGCACTGTGCGGCTAAATTGCGATAGATTTCCTGGTTTTCCGTGGGATGGGGACGGACAACAATTATATAATCTGGAAATGTTCCCTCGAGGTCAGGGATGAGTTGCTGGAAGCTTTCAAAGACAGCTTGCTTGTGATCCCTAAGTCCCTCAGCAAATTCCAGGCTCATACCCCTGGCGCCCCGTCCGAAGCCGGGTGCTTCCCCAGGATTCTTGGCAGGCTTGAAGAGGTTCATATCTGGAGAAAAGGCATTCACGTGGTTGAAATTGGTGTTTAGCAGGATAAAATTGCCGTAATTTTTTTGAATATTCTCAACATCTTCTGCAAAATAAGGACGCATTTCCGGCCGGAGCATGTCAGCCCGCGGATTCCCCGTGATGTGGATAGGAATACCGTCTGGGAGATGTGAATATTGTCGCCACAAGTCGGCGTTGTTTTGCCCCCAAGCGAGCAGACGAGATACGTAGCGGATGGATGTTGGGCAGAGTCGATCCGAGAAATAGGTTTCGGGCGGTAGATGAACCAGAGCTTCCTCGTCCCATGCCACTATATTGTGCCCCACCTTGTGAGCAACTTTAAACAGCAGGGCGCTCCGGATCGTCATACTTTTGGAGAGATATAGACTCCTTGGAAAAGAAGCGATGCGAAATTCCATCTCTCGACGGGAACCAATTACCGACGAAAACCCTCTGTTTGCCGCAACGCAGGCGAGGAGAAGTTTGGCATCAAACTCCCGTACCTGGTTTTCCACTGGAATGAGGAGTTGTAACTTCGTTGTCATGGCTTAAAGCTCTGGTTACGGTTTTAAAGCGAATGAGCGCTTGCAACCTTGTGGTCCTGCAATAAAAAAGCCTTGTCGTCCTGCAACTGATAGGCCCTGTCCGCTACATCCATCATTGTCGGCTGATGTGAAATAGCTAGGATGGTTATCCCCCTCCCTCGCAGCTGGCCCAAAGTCTCGCAGATAGCTGTTTCGCTCTCGGGATCCAGTGCACTGGTGGGCTCGTCAAGAATCAACAGTTTGGGTTTGTGTACCAGGGCTCTAGCAATAGCAATACGCTGCCGTTGGCCTCCAGACAACATGCTTCCACGCTCACCCACGGTGCTATGCATTCCTACCGGCATAGCCCTTACAAATTCCCAGGCCCCTGCGGCGCGCAGAGACTCCTCTGCGTCTGCCTCAGTCAACTCAGCATCTCCGAGCGTAACATTTGTCAAAACGGTATCGTGCAGCAGTAAAGTTTCCTGAGGCACGTAGCCGATCATTTTCCGCCACCTTCTCAGGTCGACTTCTGCTAATGGCAAATCGTCGATAAATATTTCCCCTTCCTGAGGTCGGAGCAAGCCGATTACCAGATCCGCGACAGTTGTCTTTCCTACTCCTGACGGGCCGACGATTGCCGTAAACAGGCCGGAAGGAAAATCAAAAGAAGCATCCCGGAGCACCCATTCTTGGTCGTAGGCAAAGCTGACCCGATCCAGGCGAATTCCATGGTTTAGAGAGGGTACCACCGAACCAAGTGCTGGTTCACGCGTCCTTTCCGCCTCATGAATAGTTTCTTTTAATGACCAATATGCGCTTTCAGAAATCGCCATCTGCTGGTATTGCTCTTGTACTTTGTTTAGCTGTCTCACCAGCCGAACAAGGAGAAACGTCAGCACCATCACCTTTGCTAATGCCATGTGCCAGTAAGTGAGGGCGGCGTACAGGCCGATTGCTGCGAAAATTATAAGTAATGGTTCCTGTGATGCCTTTAGGGTCTCGTTGGTGAGAACTACCTTTCGTAACGCTTTATTCAAGCGGTTGGTTTTCTTTTCCAATAGGGCGTCCGCCCGCCTTTCACGGGCCATAGCTTTGATGGGCTTAATCGACAGCAGAATATTAGTGAGATGTGTCAGTAGTGATTTCATTAATTCGGTTTGGCGCAAACCAGCTCGCCGCGCTTTCTTTACCAGATGGCTCAATAGGTAAACGAGGAATAAGCCCACGGCCACGGCAAGCAGGGTTACTCGCCACGACACGAGTACGGCCACACATGCGTACACTATTGCCTGGATGAGATAGGCGATCATGGTGATCCCGGCAGAGTAAGCCTTCGACGTCCGATTTGCCTCAGTTGCCATGGCGTTGGTGAGCACACCCACGGGCTGACGAATGTAGTACTCCCATTTGGTGACCAAGAGTGAGCGAAGGAGGGAAAGACGCAGGTCAGTAGCGATTTGAGCGACTGTGTAACCAATGCGCTTTTTGGCTAGGAGAATGAGTATACCCTTTAGCGTTATGGCCAGGGTGATTAAAGTCAGCAATACACCGAGGGTGGGACTCAAACCTATGGCTGCAAGTGTCTCGGTTACCGTTCGCTCCAGGCCTGAGCTGCCTGCAAAAGTGACCCCTTGAGCTCCAGTTTGTTTGCCGATGGCAATGGAGATCAAAGGAAGCAACCCGGAAAGACCTACACCCTCTGCCACTCCAGCCAGCAGCAGAGCGAGGAGCATGATCAGGCTTTGCCAGGGATACTTGCGACCTAAAGAAATCAGTAACCGCATATGCCTAAATACCTTTAAATCCCACCTATACCAATGCGCCTGTGCGTTTTCGCCCCCTCAGGCTGTTTGCGACTTTAGTGACACGTTCCTAAGAGTTGCAAAGGCCTGGCAAATTCGGTCCACCTGTTCCGTTGAGTGACCAGCGCTCATGCTACAGCGTAGCAGGGGAAAGTTATTAGGTGTGGCAGGAGGCAGGACCATGTTCACATAGACGCCGTGTTCCAATAGCCCGCTCCAAAGGGTGAGGGCTTCGGCCTTGCTCTCCAACCGGACGGCAACAATGGGGCTTGGCTCCGGGCCTAGAGCGAATCCCGTTTCTTGCAACCCCTGATATAACCTATGGGCGTTATCCCACAATTTTTGGCGCAATTCGGGACGGGCACGCATAGCAGCCAAAGCAGCACGAGTTGAGGCGATGACTGAAGGGGAAGGTGATGCAGTAAATATGTATGGTCTACTGGCATAGCGGATCAGCTCTAATTCAGGATGGTTACTCACACAGTAGCCGCCGATTGCCCCCAGGCTTTTGCTGAAGGTGCCCACGATGAAGTCTACACTGTCCTCTACCCCGGCCTCCTCTGCACGGCCACGGCCGTTTTCGCCGAGAACTCCAACAGAATGTGCCTCATCCACCAGCAGATAGGCGCCATACTCATCTTTGACCGCCGCGATGTCCGTCAAAGGTGCGCGGTCTCCCAACATGCTGTAGATACCTTCCACCAGGATCAGTCCGTTCTCTGTCCTATCTCCCAAGCGCTTCAACCGTTTTTGCAGATCATTCACGTCATTATGGCGAAAACGTATGACATCGGCTCCCCCCAAGCGGCAACCATCGTAGATACTTGCATGGCAGTCGGCATCCAGGAGGATGACATCTCCGGGACCGGCCAGTGCCGCCAGCACTCCTAGGTTGGCCACATAACCGGTGGAAAAAACTATGGTGTCACGACGGCCAAAGAAATCGGCCAGATCATGTTCCAGTTCCACATGGCTGGCGTAAGTGCCGTTTGCCATTCTCGAGCCGGTGGTACCGGTTCCCTGATCATGAACAGCCTTGCAGGCTGCGTCAATACAGTTGGGATCAAAGGTGAGCCCCAGGTAGTTGTTGGTGCCGGCAAGGATTGTATGGCGGCCATTCACGATTGCCTCGGTAGGCGAGATAATCTTTTCCATTACAACGTTAATCGATGGCACACCACTCTCGGCAAGTTCTTGCCGGGCCTCAACAAGAGTCTGAAACTTGTCAAAAAGGGCCATTATTATCCTTCCTCTGTTAACTGTTGGAGTTGCAAGGCAAAGTCTTTAATAGTGCGCACTTTAGCTAGCATGTTCAAGGGGATGGAGATGTCGAGTCTGTCCTCCACCTCCTCTACAAGAGTCATCACCTTCAGTGAATCGAGGCCGAGATCAGCCACCAGATCCGTGTCCTCTTCGAGTTGACGCCCGTCTTTCACAGAGGGTTTGATTATCTCAAAAAGCTGGCTCAAAATATTCTCATAGTTTGCCATCACTTACACCACAGTCTCGCAGAAATCGTACAAATCGTAGAAGTCGCAAGCTGCTATCTGTATCCTGACTTGCGACCTCTGACTTCTGACTATTATCTCCGACCTCTTACTCTCTCGCCCCGTCACCCTTTCTCCGCGTCCCCGTTTCGTACTCTCGTGCCTAGTGCTCATTGTTGGGTATCTGCCTGCTAACCGGTTGTGACTCAGTGTTTCTTGATTAGGGTGCGGCGCAACCCCTCCTCAAGGGAAAATTTAGGCGACCACCCCGTTGCTCGGCTGAAATCGTCATTATCGCATACCCAGTTGTGATGCCTAAGCTCACGTACTTTTCCCGGGGTTAACATAGGTGCATACCCCAATAGTGGTGCCGTTGTCAAATTCAACCTAGCGAGCAACTGGAGCACGGATTCAGGCACCCGTAACTGGAATGGGGTTTTTCCATAGAACCGAGCTACAGTTTCAATCACCTCGCCCCAGGTGTAACCACCAGGACGCCCATCGTCTAATTCGAAGCACTGGCCCTCGTCACTTCTAAAATTCAACCATTTTAACACGGCTTCGGCCAAATCTTCTACGTAGAGCAAGGAAAACCTTGCATCCCTTCGCCCCAGAATCGGGGCGATTCCCCTGCCGATCCAGCGGAAAAGGGGCAGCAATTCTTTGTCCCCCGGGCCGTATACCGCTGGGGGCCTAAATGCTGTCCAGGCCATGTCGCCCGCCCCCGCAGCCAGAGCTTCCTCGCCCTGCCGTTTACTAGCGGCGTAAGGGGAAAGATGGGGTTCTCGAGCCGCAAGGGAAGATATCAACAAAAAACGTGGCAGCTGGTGCTGTTCTCTAGCGGCTTGCACCAGTCGGGCCACGCCGTCAACGTTCACACGGTTAAAATGTGCCTGCGAAGCGCCTCGAACAGCACCGGCGCAGTGCAAAATAGCATCTACACCGCTTACCAGGCGGCGCAGGCTGTCAGGATCACCAAGGTCTCCTTCTATCCACTGTATGGCGATTTCTGCCTGCGATGAACCCTGAGATGAGGGGCGAAGGAGCCCGCGAATATGCCACCCAGAGGGGAGCAGCCGTAGGGCCAAATTCCTGCCTATGAAACCCGTCGCCCCTGTTAAGGCTATCGTGCGAGACATGGGTATTACCGAACTATAGCTAGCCTGAACCTAATCGACAAACCGGCAACGGGGTCGTGGTAAGCCATTGCTAAAGTGTCTTAGTTCGAGCTAGACGGCCCGCTCGCCGAGAGCCCTTGCAGTTAGAGCTGCCTGAGGTTGCCTCATTTGCTCAATGTCAACCCGTTTCAAAAAATCCTGCCGCGCGCCGGAGCGGGACAACTTTCCCGAAGAAGTGCGGGGCAAAGTGTGGGGTGGCACCAGCTCGATAAAACAGTCAATGCCCAATTCCTGGCGAACCATCCCGTGGAGTCTCTCCATCAGACTGGCACGCTTGACCGGGTCGGAAGCACGGCACTGGATCACCAGGACAGCCTTTTCCTCGCCGTCCGGCCCCGGCACCGAAAAAGCAGAGGCATCTCCTGTTCTCACTTCTGACTGTTGCTCAGCCAGATACTCTAGATCTTGGGGCCAGATGTTGCGGCCGTTGATAATAATCAGGTCCTTTTCCCGGCCGGTAATAAAAAGGGATTTCCCTATTCGATAGCCTAAATCCCCGGTGTTGAGCCAGCCATCAGGGGACAAAACTTCGCGAGTTGTATCTGGGTCGCGGAAGTATCCAGACATTACGCTCGGTCCCCGGACAAAGAGAGTGCCACAGTATCTTTCCGGGAGAATTCGTCCCTGCCGGTCTCTTACCTCAACCTCATATGCTGGCAGGGGCACGCCGCAATCCACAAAACTATTGGACCGTACAGTATAATTCTCTAAAGAATAGTTTACAGGAACGGCCTTTTTATTTTCTGCAAGATGGTCTCCATCAACACAGTCCACCTGCAATCCCTGACCGAGGGGAGCGAAACTCACCGCCAGTGAGCATTCCGCCATGCCATAACAGGCGACGAAAGCATTATGGTCAAAACCGCTGGGTGCAAGCATTTCAGCAAATTGCATCAGGGGTTCGGCACGAATGGTTTCTGCGCCGACGCCGGCAACACGCCAGGAGCTGAGGTCAAACTTGTCTGACTCATCTTTCCGCAAACGTCGGACGCACAACTCATAACCGAAAGGAGGGCTGAAAGATAGGGTGGCCCGGTTTTGGGAGATGATTTTCAACCACACCCGGGGACGCATGGCAAAGTCACGGGTGCTCAAGTAATCTACGGTCATCTGAGAAGCCACTGGGGCTAGTACCAATCCCACAAGGCCCATGTCGTGATAGTATGGGAGCCAGGAAACACATCGGTCTCCAGGACGCAGCTTCGCTCCATGCCTGGTTATGTCGGCGAGGTTGTTCATTACCGTCTTTTGGGTAATTACCACTCCCCGAGGAAAGCGGGTGCTGCCCGAGGTGTATTGAAGGTAAGCAGTTTCTTCGGGTTGCGACGGGTGTAGTTGAGTCGTCTGTTCGGGCAAATCGGCAAAATCCTCTGGGCTCCCGGCAAAGCGCAGATCCATTCCCTCCGCGGCCTCGGAGAGAAAGGGGAGAAAGTCCGTGGACGCCATGGCCACCTCCGCCTGACACATGGTAAGCAATCTCCGCAACTGCTCCACGTATGACTTGTGACCACCCAAATGTATGGAGGCCGTCAGAGGAACAGGTACAAATCCTGCGTACTGGCAGGCAAAGAAGAAAATATGAAAATCAGGGTTGGTGTCGGCCACCAGAGCAATCCGCGCTCCCCGCTCAAGTCCCAATCCAAGAAGACGGCGCGCTAAAGACCGGGCCTGCTTCCGCAAATCCGCGTAAGGGAGTATAGCGTAAAGCTTACCGCCGCCTGTGTAAAAATTGAACCCAGTCTCACCCTGAGCCGCGTAATCAAGCGCCTCTGCTAAGGTAGAGAAATCCGCCAGCCTCAATGGCAAACTGTTTATGGTTGGAGTAGCCTCCATAGCCTCGATCGCCTCCGTGTTCATCTCAACTATCTTTATCCAGTGCGAGACCCAAATTATCCGTTTTGGAACTAAAATTATTCTACGTGAGAACGCAAATCACCTCTTGGGAGAAATGTTAACAAAGCAATAAGCGTGCCGATTGTGACGAATATGCGCGGGAATGGAAATTTCATCTGGTTTCCTCCAGTATGTACTTGAATTATCAACAAAAAACCTGAAATAGTCTACTCAAACTTGGATCAGATCCGATTGACCCTGGACGAATGAAAAACTTTGTTTATGCTACAGGTGTTGCGAAAATGATACAGTTGTCCGGAAAGTATGGGTTTTTTGTCACTATTGGTAATGGCAATTATCTTACCGTCCATTGCTGAAAGAAAACTGAATGAACTGTACCAGTTTCGCCGTATCGAAAAATGGGTTATATTGCTCAAGTGTCCAACTTTGGTGGTCTGCCCAACAAAGCACCTTGTCTTAATCATTAGACCATATGGATTCGGTCGCTGTTTTTGGAAGATTATGAGGCAAAACCAAATGCATAGTCAACCCTTGCGGATTGTGCCAGTGGAAGGGAGGCAAGACTTGCGCCAGTTTGTCCGGTTGCCCTGGTCAATCTATGCAGACGATCCAGCCTGGGTTCCCCCTTTGTTAATTGAGCGCAGTGAGCACCTATCGAAGCGTAATCCTTTCTTCGAACATGCTGAGTGCAAGTTTTGGCTAGCCTATCGCGGTGAGAAAGCGGTGGGACGCATCAGTGCTCAAGTGGACCAACTCCACCTCCAACGCTATAAAGATTCCACCGGCTTTTTCGGGCTTCTGGAGGGGGAGGATGACCCCGAAACCTTTGGACTATTGTTGGAAACTGCTGAGAAATGGTTGAGCAACCGGGGCATGCATCGCATTCTCGGTCCCTTTAATCTGTCCATAAACCAGGAATGTGGGATGTTGGTGGAAGGCTTCGATACTCCTCCTATGGTGATGATGGGTCATGCTCGCCCATACTATGGCGAAAGGGTCGCAGAAAGAGGTTACTCAAAAGAGAAAGACCTTCTCGCCTACATTATCGACATTGATTTCGAGCTGACAAGGGCAATGAGGGCCCTGATTAAAAAGGCAGCGAGACGGGTGAGTATCCGCTCGTTGAGGCGAGAACGTTTTAATGAAGAGCTAGAAATTTTGCAGGACATTTTTGAGGATGCCTGGTCGGAAAATTGGGGTTTTGTCCCTTTTACCAGGGCGGAATTCAAACATCTGGGGCAAAGTTTGAAACACCTGGTCCATGACGAGTACGTGCAAATTGCTGAAGTTGACGGTGCAGCGGATGCCATGATCGTAGGGATTCCAAATGTCAATGAGGTGATCACAGATCTAAATGGGAGACTCTTTCCTTTTGGCTGGCTCAAGCTGCTGTGGCGGCTGAAAGTGGCTCACCCCAAAACAGCCCGTGTCCCTCTTATGGGCGTGCGGAGGCGTCATCACAACAGTCTCCTGGGCGCGGCCCTTGCTGTCATGGTAGTAGAGCGGGTGCGGCGGCTTGGAGCAAAATACGGCGCCGAGAAAATTGAGCTGTCGTGGATTCTCGAAGATAATCAG
>JARRNM010000073.1:0-6879 GCA_037384945.1 Deltaproteobacteria bacterium | reverse complement strand
TTTCGCCAAAGACTTGGCAGGTAATTAGCTGGGAGAGAATTTATCTTCGTTCTCCTCCGTAATTGGAATACAGGAGTAAGCAAGCGTATGGCTAGGTCGACAACCGGTTTTACCGCAGTGGTGCTTGCCGGAGACCGCAGTGTCGGGGACCCAGTGGCCAGGGCCGCTGGCGTCATCTCCAAATCCCTGACCCCAGTGGGAGGGAGGCCAATGGTGCTCCGGGTACTCGATGCTTTGGAGGTGGCCCGGGAGATTGAAGGTATAATACTTTGCGGACCTGCCAAGTCCGCTGTAGAAGAGGAGGAAGAACTGCGAGTTCGTATCGATTCAGGTATGGTGAAATGGATGGAAAGTCAGGCAACTCCGAGCTCCAGTACCTACCACGCTCTGCAATCTCTGCCAGATAGCACCCCGGTATTAGTGACCACTTCAGACCATGCCCTACTCACTGCCGACATGGTGGATTACTTCTGCGTCGGGGCACGGCAGAGCAATAAGGACCTGGTGGTAGGACTAACTCGGCATGAAGCGGTCACGGCTGAATACCCGGAGACCAAGAGAACCGCCATTCCAGTGGCAGACGGTTCATACTGCTCCTGTAACCTCTTCGCTTTCTTGACGTCTGAGGCGCGGAGTGCGGCTGATTTTTGGCGCAAGGTTGAAAGCCAGCGCAAAAAGACATTGCGGGTTATCGCTGGCTTTGGGTGGCTTAACTTTTTGCTCTATTTATTGAAAAAGCCAACTCTGGCACGAGGACTGGAACTAATATCGCAACGTCTTGGGCTGGAAGCCGGTGCCGTTGTTCTGCCCTTTCCGGAGGCAGCAGTGGATGTTGATACCTTAAGCGACTGGAAACTGGTCGAATCCATAGTGGCTAGAGACCTCAAGCATAAGTAACCGGTCGTAGCGCCTGGAATGAAATTGATGGGTGATATGTGATGTGTGATCAGAAACCGAGTCTAATCAATCTCACATCTCATCTCTCATATCTCACATCACCATGAGGATTTGCTTCGTCCTTAGGGTAAGAATGCCGAATTTGTAAGGGTAAGACCTTTGATCATTGACCGCTATCTCATACGAGAAATAAGCAAACCTTTTATTGCCATTTGTGCCTTCCTGGTGGTGATCTTCGCAAGCTATAGAGCAGCACAATACTTGGCTGAGGCGGTAGCTGGTCTATTTGGGGGCAAAATTGTTTTATACTTGGTCTTGCTGAAGATAGCTACGACTATGGAGGTGCTTGTTCCCGTGACCCTATTCCTGTCTGTTGTCATTGCCCTGGGAAGACTATATGCAGATTCAGAGATGACGGCCCTTTTCGCTTGTGGGGTAGGTATCGGTCGCGTATTCACAGGGGTAATCTGTTTGTCGGTACCTCTGGCTCTCTTAGTTGCATGTTTGTCACTTTATGTCCGTCCTTGGGCCTTCCAGCGGGGTTACGAACTTACAGCAATGGCCAAAACCGCCCTGGATATAGGTAAATGGCAAGAAGGAAATTTTTATAAGATCCCGGGTACGGACCGGGTCATTTACGCAGACAAGATCGAACGGGGAAAAAAGGAAGCAGATGGAGTCTTTATAGAAAGCGATCAAGGGGACAAGGTGCAGGTCATATATGCTAAAAAGGTCCAACAATACGATGATGATAGAAACGATAAACCCCTGCTCGTATTCCAGGACGGGTATGTATACGAATTTTCCCGCGAAGGGGAGGAAGGCCACTTCATGAAATTCCAGCAGTCCACAATGTCCCTCGATTTGGGAAAGACAAAACCTCTGGAGTATAAACGCAAAGCTGTCCCAACATGGAAACTGGCCCGTTCCAGCGACCTTGATGATATTGCAGAGTTTCAATGGAGACTTTCTACGCCTATGTCCACGTTATTACTGGCATTGCTTGGTATCCCCCTAAGTCGTACGGCTCCGCGGAAGGGCAAGTATGCCAAGATGGTAGTGGCGGTTCTAGTCCTGGCCGTTTATTACAATACCTGTGCTATGGCCAAAGACTGGGTGGAACAAGGGGTTGTGGGGCCGGTAGTAGGAATTTGGTGGGTTGTTGTACTGCTCGCAGTAGTGGTAGTGATCCTTTCAGTTCAGTCGAAGCTGATCTTTCACTGGGCCCAGGTAAGGCAGCGCTTGTTCTCGAAAAAGCATTAGCCTTGCAGAGTACCATGGAGGGAGGGTGTTCAGAGCATGGCCCATTTGCCATTTTTTATCCCCACTGCTAGAACGGCTCATCACCCATTGAGGGATAATAATGAAAGGTGGATAGATGTGATGAAGAATGACAAATGCAAAACGATAAATGATAAATGACAACTCTTGATCGTTACCTAGGCAGTAGTTTTTTTCGGGGCTTTTTCTTGGTAGTCCTGGTTCTGGTCTCTTTGTTTAGTTTTCTGGAATTAGTGAGCCAACTCGATCAGGTGGGCAAAGGGAATTTCCAGGTAATTGACGCCTTTATTTTTGTTGGTCTGACCCTTCCCAAGAGAATCATAGACATGCTGCCCATAAGTGCTCTGCTGGGTGGTATCATTGGCCTCGGGATGTTGGCTGAAAGAGGCGAGCTAGTTGCCATGCGAGCTGCCGGCTTGTCGGTCCGTCGCATCTGCTTTTCGGTGCTCGCCGCTGCCGGCTTGCTCATGTTGGCCAGTGGGGCCGCCGAGCAGTTTGTGGTTCCGCAATTAGAGCAACAAGCCCACGCTCGCAGTTCATTGGCACTCTCTGGTTCGAGTGGCATTATGTTGACGAAACGGGGATTTTGGGCGCGACACGGTAATTCTTTCATTCGAGTCGGCAAGACATTTAAGGGTGGAATTGCAGCGGATGTGGATATTTACCAACGTGACGCAAATGGTTTTTTACGAGCCTTTATTCATGCTCGTGAAGCGGACATCCATAAAGACGGGCAATGGACGCTCAAGGACATTCAAAAAAAGACCATCGACAAGCAGGGGATTAGCACCCAGTACTTACCAAGCCTAACGATTGACTCATTTTTTAGCAAGAACCAGCTCAGTATTTTGGAGCTACCTCCAGAGAGCCTGGCACCGTCTGACTTGTACTTTTACATCAAAGCTCTTCAGGAGAGAGGTCAGAATGCGGACCACTACGTTATGGCTCTGTGGCAGAAACTGGTCATGCCTCTGACGACAGGTGCGATGGTTTTGCTCTCACTGCCGTTTGTTTTCGGACCACCACGGGGCATGACTGTGGGGTTGAGGATAACCTTGGGAGCCTCGGTGGGAATTGCCTTTTATCTGGCAAATCAGATTATCGGTTATCTGGGCTTGTTGTTAGAGATCCCTGCACCGCTCACTACCCTAACACCTGTAGCTCTAATTTTGGGGATAGCTCTGTGGAAGCTTCGCCAGGCTCCATAATCTAAATCCTCTTGCAAGTTTTGCCAGGTGTGAACTAATTAGTGTTTATCCGGAAACCCAACATTGTCATTCTGCGCCTGTCGTTTCACTCAGGCTGACCTCCGCGAAGAACGCTCCACCCTGTCATCCTGAGCCCTTCAGCCGACTCAGGATAAACTCCGCGAAGGATCTCGAGATTCTTCGTCGTCCCCCTGTTAGCGGGACTCCTCAGAATGACAAGGGAAAAGCAAGTTCCCGGATGGAGACTAATCAATAATATTACGAATTTGACCATAAAGCTCACAAAGCCCATAAAGCTCTGCAATCTCAAATCTGAAATAACCTTTGTGCCCCTTTGTGGTTAAATCTGGGCGCGGTTAATCAAACAACTGGGCGAGGAAGAACAACCTGGGATTCGGTCTCTTCAAAAAAACTCTCCGACGAAGGAGAATAGCACCTCACCGAGACAGCCATTTCCCAGCTGTGTGGATTCATCTTGAGTCGATAAATATGGTAACGGCCACGGTGCTTTTCAGAACGACCAAGGGCTGTGGAAGAAGTAACGCCCAGTGTCCGAGCCTCACCGGCAATTGTGTCGATATGGCCTTGTGAACCTCGATGGGCGTGGCCGTGCAGGACCAGCTCCACCCCCTGCTGCGCCAGAATCAGACGCAAGGCCTCACTATCGGTTAAACGTTTACGCCAACTTACCAGGCTGGGCAAGGGGGGATGATGGAGGAGTACGATCCGGAACAGCCGCTGTTGTCCTGTCTCTGCCAAGATTCTTTCAAGTTGTCGCAGTTGTAACTCACCGACAGTACCTACGGCAAGCAAGAGTCCACAAGGTCTGGCCGTTGATAACCCCACCAATGCCACAAACTCACGTATCCGCAGGCTGGGAAAGATTTCGTGGGAGTCAGTCTCCCCTGGGCCACTGGGGAAGGACCGATCAGAGACCATGTAGTCCGCCAAAAGGCCTAAGGTGCTATTCCAGCCAGTACTCACATAGGCATCGTGGTTGCCGGGGATCACTGTGATTTTAGAGGGAGACCCAATTGAATCTAAGAGATTCCTGGCATCAAGGAACTCAGCAGGTAAAGCCAGATGCGTCAAATCGCCGGTGACCACAATGTGGTCAGGGCTGGTTATCTGCAAATCGCCAAGCAAGGCCTCAAGGACCCCACGGCTGTGCTCACTACCTCTATGGAGTCGCCATTTGAGATAGCCGAATATGCGCTTGTTCAGCAGGTCTCGTACTTTGACCTTGTGCTGAGAAGATAGATGGAAGTCAGAAAGGTGAGCAAGGGTAAAGATATCATTCATGTCTTGGCACGCTCTTAAGACAAAGCAAGTTTTACTAATTTTGCACGGTTTCTATTAACCACAAAGAGCACGAAGAACACAAAGGGTTTAGTCTCAATACAAAATTAGCTTGGTGATCTTTGTGCACTTTGTGGTTGAAAAGCACCCATAATAGTTGGGACGGGATGGAAATCGTTAAGGTGACTAACTGTTTGGTCTTTACGACAAGCAGAGTTAGCTTTCTCTGGTCGCCAGGCTTTGCACAATTTGTAAGTCTACTATACAATAGCATTCTATTTTTAGCCATGTGTTCCCGGGGTTTGTACTTGCGACAGTAAATTGTTTATTATAGTTGTCAATATAAGGGGGCACAAAGTTTATTCTTATCCTTGCAAGGGATTTGCGGTGGCAGAAAGGAAGAACTGGGCACATGCCTACGATATTTTTGTCCCTGACGAGCCTCTCCGCCCAGGGGTTTTAAATAACCCTCTAAGCGGTGCCAATCGCCAAGGGTTAAGGGAGGTCAGGAAGGTTTTGCTGGCCTATCCGCAAGTATCACATTGTGATGTTCAGACTCCAGGCGATGTGGCATCAGCTCTGGACGATTTTGCTCGTAGAGAGATTAATCTGGTAGTGATAAACGGAGGCGACGGAACCATACAGGCAGCCCTAACCGTTATGCACCACAGAAGTCCCTTTGCAAGACTGCCGCTCCTGGCAGTTTTGCGGGCGGGTACAACGAGTATGACCGCTAGAGATGTGGGCCTGAAAGGATCTCAAGCTGCGGGGCTGCGAAGACTATTGAAATGGGTCAGTGACGGGCACGGCAAGCCAGTTCTCTTACAACGTCCGGTTTTACGTGTACAGGCGGCCCCAGAGGTGGATCCAGTCTTTGGGATGTTTTTGGGCACGGCCAGTATTTATCAGGGAATCCAGTTTTGTAACAATAGGCTGAACCGGCCTGGTTTTCGGGGAGAGTGGGCTCCCGGTTTGACCATTGCTTTGTTTCTCTTCGCCGTTGCTTTCAGGGGTGATACCTACGTTGCTCCTGTCCCTATAACTGTGGCTTTGGATGAAAATCCGCCCGAAGCGAGAAACTGTTTTCTCCTAATGGTTAGTGCACTTGACCGGTTATTTCTCGGTCTCCGTCCTTATTGGGGTAAAGAAAATGGGCCTCTCCATTACACTGCGGTCGACTCGCGGCCTCAACACCTGGTGAGAGCGCTACCGGCTCTATTGCGTGGGCGGATGAATCGTTATGGAACCGTAGAAAACGGCTACATTAGCCGTAATGTCCAGCGAGTCCAGCTGAGCCTAAACAGTGGTTTCACCGTTGACGGTGAGCTTTTCGAGGCTAAGGCCCAGGGTGGACCGGTTGTTGTCCAAAATGGCGGGACGGCCTCATTTTTGAGAGTGTGACTGGGTCGATGCTATCGAACTTAATCAACTTGATTAAACATGAATCTTCTCGGGAGGCTCCCGATGGGGTCCGTGCCTTGGTCGAGGCCTTGATGAAGCGCTATGGCGAGGTTACCCAAGCAATCCTTTTCTATGGTTCATGTTTTCGTACAGGTGACGATACCGATGGGCTGGTTGACCTGTACGTTATAGTGGATGACTACCGCGCCGCTCTGCCAACTCGCTTGCAGGCCATGGCCAACAAGCTACTGCCACCCAATGTCTTCTATCTGGAATTACCCATCCAAGATCGTATGGTTCGCACAAAGTACGCTGTTCTATCCCTAAAAGATTTTCAGAGGGGCACCTCGCAGGCCTGGTTCCATTCCTACCTGTGGGCAAGATTTGCCCAACCCGTCGGTCTGCTTTACGCCCGCAACAATCAGGTGGCAAAACAGGTGCGAGCGGCGCTGGCACAAGCTGTTATTACTTTTATTCACCAAGTAATGCCAGGTGCCGAAGAGAGGTTTACGGCTCGAGAATTGTGGCACCATGGGCTTTTGCTCAGCTACAGGGCTGAACTCAGATCAGAAAAGCCTAATAGGCTAGTTTCTCTGGTTGACGCTGCTCCGGAATACTATGAACATGTTACCCGGGCCGCCGTGGTTGCCGTTCCCTTTAAGGTAGAAATTTTTGCTGAGCCAAATGGCTTCCTTTATCACGCCCACATTCCAAGCCAGGTTCGGTACCGCAGTCGTTTGGGTTGGACCTTAAGAAGATTTCAAGGAAAAGGGCTCTCAATCTTGCGTCTGCT
>JARRNM010000072.1:0-12876 GCA_037384945.1 Deltaproteobacteria bacterium | reverse complement strand
GTCTTATTTTTCTGGCAGAACTGGGTGATAAAACTCAATTTGCGGCCCTTTGCTTATCTGCTGACAGCAAATCGCGCTTGGCCGTATTCTTGGGTGCTTCTCTAGCCCTGATCATCAGTTCGCTGCTGGCGGTCTTGTTGGGAGCCCTTCTGGCTCGCTGCTTCCCGCCCTACGTAGTTAAGACGGTGGCCGGAATTCTCTTTATCGCCATGGGCGTCATTATGCTGGTGACACGCTAAAGAACACACTAGTCGCTGGAAAGTGAAGCATAGGGCATAGGGAAAGGCAGCTGGCAGGAAGCAGCTTGCAGCCCCGCGACTTCGCTCGGGACCGGCAGGCAGCGAGAGTTCAGAGGTCAGCCGACAGACCAGAGAAGTCGGAGGGCAGAGATCAGAGGTAAGAAGTCAGAGGTCAGACAACAGATGACAGACGACAGATGACAGACGACAGATGAATTGGTATTTCAGATTGCAGATTATAAATTCTTAAATTCGAAATCACTTCCCCATGCTCCATGCTCTATGCTCTATGCCTCCTAGAACCGACGGTAGTAGAAGGTAACCCGAGGTCCGCCGGGTGGTGGCAATAAGAAGATATTGATCAACAATACCAATATGCTGTAGATTAGTGCCCCGCCCAAAGCACTCCAGAAACCTCCAACCTGGAAACCGGGGACCAGTACAGAAGTTAGCTTGAAAAGCACGGCATTGATGACCAAGGTAAAAAGCCCCAGAGTCATTACCGTGAGAGGTAAGGTCAAAAGTAAAAAGATCGGTCTAATAAATCCATTAATGAAGGCGAGAATCAGCACAGCGAGAATAGCAGAGAAAAATCCCTCCAGATTAATGCCTTCAAACAACCCTGCCGTAAGAACCAATGCCACTGCATTTAGCAGGATCCTGATTACCGTGCGCTGAGCATTCGTCAACTGTCTGTCTCTTGTAGGTAAGTTATTGTTATGCATGTGAAAGCTTATCCTTTTCTAACTCCAATAGCAGAGTAACCCAGCCCTTCTCTTCAAGCACCGGCTCTTTTACCGTCGCACAAGATGGAAGTAAAACTAGAACCTCGGGGAGTTTTTCTTTTAGGAAGCCGCCAACAATGGCCCAACGGTAACGGCAAACAGCGGAACTTTCCAAAAAGGTTTCAAGGAAGTTAAAGTGTATATTGACACATAAAAGTTCCGCTTCAGGCAAATGGTCGCAAGCATCTCCCCGAATCAATCTTACAACATCTCTAACCCCGTTTCGCTCACAATTAGCTGCTGCAGTGGTAATGGCCATTGGATTCAAATCCACAGCATCCACCTCTCCCGCTCCAAGTTTTGCCGCAGCTATTGCCAGTATACCGGTTCCGGTACCCAAGTCTAATACCTTAGAGGGTGTGGCCTGAGAATATAGACTCGAAAGGGCCCGCAAGCAACCGCGCGTAGTTGGATGAAGGCCCGATCCGAATATAACTCCGGGATCAATCCATAGGAGAATCTCCCCCGCTGATAACTCCACCGACCGTTTGCTGGTGATGATTTTGAACCTATCAATAACAAGTGGCTCCTGCACAGCCAACTGCTGCCAATGCCCATAAGGAAGTCGATAGTGACGGGTTAAGCTATACTCGGGATGCTGGCGAAAGAATGACTCTAGAGTGAGATCGGCAGGGTCAGTAAAAAACAGATAAGTGTAATCTGCCTCCGGCCAAACTCCCAATAACCCTTTGAGATTCAACAAGGGCGGAGGAACTCCCCCCTTTAGTTCGTACACATACAGAAGTTGTTCTGGATCCAGCATCCTCCTCGTTCCTTTCTTGAAACTAGACACTAGGCAGTAGGCACTATAAAGAATCACTTGCTGCCTAGTGCTTAGTGTCCAGTGCCTAGTCGCTTTAAATTACAAGGGAATCCTTAGCCATCACCACCGTCCGAACCCGCTTCAATTTACGAAAGGCAGCGCCTTGTTCTATCTCAGCCAAAACAGGGTTGACATCTTCCACCAAGGCACCACCGATGGCGTCCAGACCGTAATCAAAAAGAAGAGCACTCAAAGGAGTGGATGGACCTAACATCATTTTGAAACTATCAGATCTGCAGTTAGAGATAATTCGTTCGAAGGTATGGTTGATCAGGCTACTACCAGTAATGGCAACGACGTCAGCCTCAGGCAGGAGCTTATAGCCCTCTTCCTCAGAGATACACCCAGCACCTACTTGTTTTTCCATAACCCAAAGATTACGGACACTTGACCTCAGTGAATTCACAAAGGGAAAGTGCCCCACCACCATAAGATTTTTGCCAGTAGCCCGCTCTGCTATTATGTGTTTGGCGTTGATCTTGTGGAGCTTGTCGTAGTCAATTTCAAGCAAAGAATTGAGTGATGCCATGCCGAGACCAGCTTCAAGCCACTTATCCCCCATTAGCCACCAGGCAAGATCGCGAGCGCTCCTGCCAACCAGCGGGAATCTCCCCGTCTCAGCAAAAGAGGGCTCTCCATGTTCAGCCGCGGTAAGATGGGCCGCTAAGCCCAATCGCCGGCTCGCCACTCCGATTAGATGAGAACCCACTACACCAGCTGTAACAGGAAGATCAATCTTCAAACAATTTATCAATTCCTCTAGTAACCGCATTGCCTTTTCCAAGCGACTTCTTTAATTGGAATCGGTTTGGAGCAAGAACCTGTAACCATTTGACAAATGGACCACTTTGAATTAAAGTAGAATGGATTTTTAGCCCCGGAACGACCGGTTTGGAGGGTAAATATGCCTATCTATGAGTTCCGCTGTCTTTCCTGCAATCATTGTTTCGAGCTTCTCGCTGTTCGCCAAGACGACCAAATGGAGATGAAATGTCCCAACTGTGATAATCAAGAAGTTGAGCGCGTATTGAGTTGCGTTAGTTATGTGATGGGTAGTAGTTCAGGTGGCGACTCCGACCGAACCAAGGTGACCAGTAAGTCTTGTAGCGGCGGAACCTGCGCCACCATAGACATCCCTGGTCCTAGTCGATAGGTATTACTAAGTACTAAACACTGGACACTGGGCAGTAGGCAAAATCATCAGTTGTGTTCAGTTTTTACTTTCTCGGGTAACTCCGCCTTATTAGTAAACCCTGTCCCCCAGAACACCCAACTTGCCCCACCATACTATTTGCAAAACGTTGAGATGAATGATCCGGAGATGGCCGGTCAAACTCTTTTAATGGTCACCCATACTGTGGAGAAATTCCGCGATGAGTTTACGGAGGTAGGGATTGGATTCGCTGAATTGTACCCCCATGCGGGCTTTCCGTCCTCCCATGGCGCGTGCCCAAACAATATGGCCCGGCACCTTAATCATGGGTTTGCCGGGGAGGGTAAACTGGAAGATGAACTGGGCCCCTAGACGGTGGGTTGACTCGCTAAAACTGTTGGTAAGCAGGGCTAGACCCATACCGGTTTTAGCTAAGTCTAGAAGTATACCTTGGTAGGATTCCGTCCTAACCCCCCCTTCCGGAGAATAGGTTACCTGAATACGCTGGTCCTGCAGGGGATTTCGCTTTACTTCACGCCTTTCCAGGCTGGGCCTGTCCATGCGTCTTGCGGCAAGTCTGGCCGCCAAGGCTGTAGTCCTGCTGAAACGTTCAGCCAATTCTTTAAGCATTTGTTGAAAGAGCGGTGAGAGTGTTTTGTACTCACCTGATAGCTTTTCATGATCTAAAATCCCAATTTTTACCTTGCCTCTGGCGGCAATAGTTGCCGAGCGAGCTCCAATCCTCTGTGCCAAAAACGAAACCTCGCCGAAAATGTCACCTTCTTCAAGCAAGGCGAGGGTCACTTGGCCTTTATCGGTCTCCTTCGTCACCTTTGCCTGACCTTCCAAAAGAACATAAATATTCCGATCGCTCTCTCCTCCTTCCATTAGAATGAGCTCTCCATCTTCGTATTCTACAGTATGCTTTAATTCCATCCGTAAGTTTCCAGAGGGGTTGGATTCTCCTAGTTGAGATTATTACCTCATTTCATTCGAGAAAATCAACTATATTATCTTCTGATTGCATCTCCTGCAGTACACTGTAGCAGGTGGGTTGACAAATCCACAGCTTTGACAGGTCTTGCTATTAGCTGATGGAATATCGGCACTCAGCTCAAATCCACATTGCGAACAGAACAGTGCGTCTGAGTCGATCGGCACGCCGCATCCGGGACATTCCCTGACCCCGAGTTTATTGCCACATCCTTTACAAAAAGCCGCATCAGCACGGTTTAGCGTGCCGCACGTCGCACATTTCATTAGATGTTCCTTTAAAAGGAAATAAGGCTTAGTATGACTTCTGTCTGACCTGGCAGGTGGATCATTTCGAAGGTGCTACCTTGCTTCTCTCCCCTCTAATAATTTCACCTGATTATACAGTAATCCTGCGGACCCCGTCACCTCTTTTTGAGTGATCTCCATTGAAGCCCCTGCTCCATTTTGGATTTCTACCTCAGTTTCTCTAATCCGGCACATTTACGTTGGACCGCAGTTTCCTCAGGAACTCCAATTGGTACGGCGCACTCATCCAGAGGATCCGTTTCGAAATGTAGGACCTCACTACCATCTAAATAGCCGTCCCCGTCGGTGTCAGCCTCTGCCCAAGACGTCCCGTACAACATATACTCTGCGTAATTACTCAGCCCGTCTTGATCTGGGTCCCAGCTTTTCAATTCATCGAGGAGAGACCCGAGGGTTTGGTCCAATTGAGCAATGGCCTTGTTCGCCTGGGTCCAGTTGCCCTTCTCCACCATTCCACTGACCTCCTCACTGAGACGCCCGGCCTGCTCTAGGCCCTGTGGATCCAAACTATCTGCACCCATATCGCGGCACTCTGACAACTGGAAAAGTAACAGTTCATAAGAGTTTAGCAAATCTTCGTGACCCCCTCGCTTGTGGCAAGTGGCGTTGGCCAGAACGAGCCAGAGGAGTGGTAACCCCAGTAGTATTAGCCTTCTTTTACTCAGCATACCTGAAAACCCAAGTCAAATGCCTTCAGGTTAATCTCTAAAAAGGCTTTCTTTGTCCTAGTGTTGAGAACTTTCTTTACCACTTTCTCATCGAAGGGCATTTTGGCGTGGCGCATTAGGGTTCCAAGCATCACCATGTTTACCGAGAGCTCCGAGCCAGCTTCGCGGGCCAAAGCTCTGGCGTCATAGGCAATGAGATTGTTTACCAGTTGCGATATAGCTTGCATCATACCAGCGACATCTGGATATTGATCCCTACCGCTGGATACGCTAAAAGGGGCCACAGGACTAGTGTTACAAATCACCAGACTACGGGCCGAACACTTTCGCGCTGCCCTCAAAGCCTCCAACGGTTCGAAGGCCATAAGGATGTCTACTTCACCGTCCGATATGACTGGACTCTGCACCTCTCCCATCACCACAGCCGACTCGACCACCCCTCCCCGCTGGGCCATACCGTGAATTTCACTCACCACCACAGGAATATTCGCCACTAGCGCCGCTTCACCTAGCACCCTAGTCGCCAGCAGGGTACCCTGCCCGCCTACGCCAGAACAAAAAATACGCCAGCTTTCTCCCATACCATATTCCTTCGTTGTTACCGCAGTGTAAATCCGTCAAGTCGTGGAAACCGTAGAAGTCGTGGAAACCGTAGAAGTCGTGGAAACCGTAGAAGTCGTGGAAACCGTCAATTCAGCTCACACCTCACTGGCAATTCGTCCATTAGAAAATTAGTTTTCAAAGGCACTAATTCCCCAATTTTCTAATTCTCTAATTTCCAAATTAACTTGCCGTCCTCTGTCCTCTGTTCTCTGTCTTCTATCGTCTGACCTCCGACTTCTGACCTCTTGCTGCCTGCCTGTCCCGAGCGAAGTCGCGGGGCTGCAAGCTGGTTCCTGCCAGCTGCCTTTCCCTATGCCCTATGCGGCTTTTTACCACGGACTTCAAGCACTCTTCTTCCTTGGCTTTATTGCGTGACAAATTTGCTTACAAACGCTGCAACCGCTGCATAGATGTTCATCAATTGAAATAAAAGCACACTCATTCTCGTCTTCACAGTAAGTGAAGGCTGGACATCCGAGCTCATCCAAACACCTTCTACACATGTCGCACTCGTTAGTCACCCTAAAAACAACTTTCTGTTTCTTGCCGGTAACACGTCTTTCGAACAGGGGACAGGGTGATTTCGAGATGACCACCTTTACCCCGGGTTTGTCCTCCATCAACCGTCTTATAGTGGCGACTGTCTTTTCAACCTGCAAAGGATTCACCACAACCACCCGCTCCACTCCGCAACCTTCGACTAATGCCTTGATATCCACTTTGGGAGACTGGCGCCCTTGCTCGGTGAGTTCCACCCCAGGATGAGGCTGTTGTCCTGTCATGGCGGTTGTGCCGTTGTCCAAAATCACCAGGATAAAATTGTGGTCATTCTGGACAGCATTTATAAGTCCGGCAACACCGGAATGAAAAAAGGTCGAATCACCAACAAAAGCCACTACAGGCTGGTCCTGAGCCTTGGAAAACCCGCCGGCACTGGAGACGCTGGAACCCATGCAAAGGAGATAGTCAGCTGCCGCCAGCGGCGGCAGTAACCCTAGGGTATAACAACCTATGTCAGATGGGTAAATAGCACCCCCTTCTCCCAGTGCCTGTTTCACCGCATAATAGCTGGCCCTATGCGGACAACCTGCGCAAAGGTTAGGGGGTCGCTGGGGAAGATCCCCTTTAATCTCCACCTTCGGCGCTTCATAATCCAGTTGAAAAAAATGGGCCGCCGCCGACTTGACCAGCACGGGATCGAATTCGAAGTAACGGGGCAGTAATTCATCACCCTTGCCCTTAATCTTGATCGTCAGGCCCTGCTCCTGGGCAGCCACTTTCAGCATGTCTTCCAAGAACGGCTCCAACTCTTCCACCACCAGAACTTTCTTAACTTTTCCAAGGAATTCCAGGCAGAGTGCCTCGGGAAATGGGTAGGTCATTCCTAGCTTTAGCACCTGAACCTGGTGGGAAATCTTTAACTCTCCGAGGGCATCCTTGACATATTTGTAGCTTACTCCACTGGTCACAATCCCCCAGGTCCCCTGCCCTTCAGCTCGGTTAAAAGGAGATCTGTCGGCCTCTTGTCGCAATTTTTTTAGCTTTGCGAGTAGCTCAACGTGAAGCCTTCGCGCCACCATGGGCACCGGCACGAGGTTGAGAGGATCCTTAATGAAAGTCCCCTTTGCCCTTGAGTCCTGCACTGTCCCCACCTTCACAACGGAACGGCTGTGATTTACTCGCGTAGTGGTGCGCAGCAGGACTGGCAGGCCATAAGACTCGGACAGGGAAAAAGCTGCCCGGGCCATATCCAGGGCCTCCTGGGAATCGGCCGGCTCAAGCATGGGGATTCCAGCGAATCTGGCATACAACCGGTTGTCCTGTTCGTTTTGGCTCGAGTGCATTGAGGGATCGTCAGCACTGACGATCACCATGCCTCCCTTTACCCCGACGTAAGCCAGAGTCATAAGAGCATCAGAAGCCACATTCAAACCAACATGTTTCATGCTGCACATGGTGCGCAGACCGGCTGTCGAAGCCGCAGCTGCAGTTTCTACCGCTACCTTCTCATTTACCGAATATTCAAAATAAATACCTGTTTCTTGGGAGATTCGATAGAAATTATCGCCAATCTCCGAGGAAGGAGTCCCGGGGTAGGTGGTGGCAAAACCGATCCCTGCCTCAAGGGCCCCCCGAACAATGGCCTCGTTTCCAAGAAGCAGCTTCTTGCTACCGGGTTGGGCTGTTAATAGTTCATGCATTGCTTTCCTCACAACTTAAATTGTCAGTTTTTTGTGGTCCGTGGTCCGTCGTACCTCACTTCGTTTGCCGCAAAGAGCACGTAGAATAGTTGATGGCATTTATACATTTTGATTTTACCCTTTTGCGCTGTACTCTAGGCGCCATGCGGTCCTATACAACGGACAACTGACGACGGACTACGGACCAATGTTAACGATTCGACGGAGTTCACCAGGAGCCCACCGTGGTTAATGGAAATCACTCGCGAAATCAAGTTGACAGTTTCCTCTGATCCACCACTTTAAAAGAAGTCTCTTTATCCCTCTTGATCGATCCAGGTTCAACCAAAATAATCCTTGGGGTAACTCCGATTCCCCCTGCGATCTTCTCACCCATCCTCTCTAGCAATGACCTCTGCTCCCCCATTTTGTCAAAAAATAAGTCCTCCGAAACCTCAACCTGCACCGTAAGACTGTCAAGGTGGCCTAGTCTGCTCACCACCAGCTGGTAAGGGGGTTTGCTCCCAAGGACTTCCTCGAGAAGATCTCCCACGCGACTCGGAATGATATTTATCCCCTTTAGTATGATTACCTGGTCCGTACGGCCAAGTACCCTGCTCATGCGGGCCATACTCCGACCACACTGGCAAGGCTCAGAGTGCAGGGAACAGAGATCGCCTGTACGAAATCTGATCAGCGGGAAGGCCTCTTTGGTAAGAGTTGTTATGATTAGTTCACCAACTTCCCCAGGTTGCAAGTTTATTCCTGTCTTTGGATCCACCACCTCAAAAATGAAATGATCCTCATTTAGATGCATGCCGGACTGATAAAGACATTCCCCAGCAACCCCGGGGCCCATTATCTCACTGAGACCGTAATTGTCCGTGGCCTTGACGTACAATCTTCCTTCTATTTCCTGTCGCATCTCCTCCGACCATGGCTCCCCGGCAAGCATGGCAAACTTGAGCGTAAGTATCTTAGCATCAACGCCCATACTTTCCATGCGGTCAGCTATAACCAGAGCATATGAGGGAGTAGCCACTAAGGCCGTGGTGCGGTAGTCTTGCATAATTTTTACTTGTCGCTCGGTACGCCCGACTGAGGTGGGAAGTACTGAAGCACCGATGAGCTCAGCTCCATAGTGAAGTCCCAAGCCCCCGGTGAGAAGTCCGTAATTCAAGGTGACCTGTACCACATCATCAGCCGTGACACCCCCGGAGGTAAGAACGCGGGCCACAAGTTCGCTCCAGTGTTTCAGATCCTGCCTGGTATAACCTACCACAACCGGCTTGGTTGCACCTGAGGAAGAATGGACTCGTACCACCTCTCGCAAGGGAACAGCAAACAGATCATAAGGATAAGCATCACTGAGATCCCTGCTGCAGGTGAAAGGCAGTTTACCCAGATCGTTTAGCTCAACTAGGTCCTCAGGCTGAAATTCAATCTCATCAAATTTCTTTCTATAAAAAGCGACGTTTCTGTAAACCCGATTGAGCGTTGCCTGTAGCCGTTCAAGCTGCAACTGGGCTAACTCGTCCCTTGGCATACATTCATAATCCGGATCCCAAATCTTCATGGCCTTTTAATCCTCGTCAGATCAGAAGAAACTTCTACTCCTATGTTCTATTCTGAGTTAAATCCGAAATCCGAAACAAATCCGAAATTTTCACCCTGTGGAATCCTCCGAGGGAGGGCCGCCAACAGGCGGCATTCCACAGGGCGGGTTTTCCAATGTTCTAAACGCGTTAATGTTTCGGTCATTTGGATTTTGGTCATTTGAATTTGTTTAGGCCCGCCCTGGCGCGACATTGTGGAACCAAGCCATAGCCGTGATGCCTGTATAGAGGAAGCATCTGAATACCCCGGTCCCTCCGAAGCAGGTCTGGGCCAGGGATTTCGATATTAGACATTCGAATTTAATTTTTCAGTCTTCCCAGACTTCCCGATAGCCCTTGCCGAGATAGGCCCTTTTTACTTCTTGATGCTCGAGAAGCATACGGCATTTCCCCTGAAGGACGATCTTGCCCGTTTCCAGCACATAACCACGATCCGCTATGTGCAGGGCAGCACGGGCGTTTTGTTCGATGAGCAAAATAGTGGTCCCCTCTTTTCTCAATGTTTTTATGATATTAAATGTTTCCTTCACCAAAAGAGGTGAAAGGCCCATGGAAGGTTCGTCTAGTATGAGAAGCCTTGGCCTTGCCATCAGGGCTCTGGTGATAGCCAGGACTTGTTGTTCCCCACCACTAAGGGTTCCTGCCATTTGATTCCATCGGTCGGAGAGAATGGGAAATTTCTCTCTGAAACGATCCATGTCCGCTTGTAGTGCTTTCCTGTCCCTACGGATAAATCCGCCCACTTCAAGGTTATCTTTTAAGCTTAGGGTGGAAAAGACCTTCCGTCCTTCTGGAACGTGAGAAATACCGGCACGGACTATCTCCTCCGCTGCCAGCTTTGTCAACTCTCTATCTTCAAAAGTAATGGAGCCACGATCGGCTGGGGTGAGTCCGGAAATTGTTTTTAAAACCGTAGTCTTACCGGCACCGTTAGCGCCTATTAGTGTCACTATCTCGCCTTGCTTAACATGAAGAGAAACGCCTCTCAGGGCGTGAATATTGCCGTAGTATGTGTGGACACTCTTTAGGGTTAACATAGCTTAGTTTGCCCGCACCACCTACTTGCGTTGTGTCCGGCGAGTGAAGAGTCAAAAGCCAGGGACACAAGGCATACGGCTTAGGGCATAGGGCATAGATTCAAGCTCAATGTTTCAACTTTGAAAATGCGGCTGAAATTGGTCAAAAAACTTTAAACCCTGGACATGGAACTTTGAACCTATCAAACTGCGTGCTGCCTGCTGTCTGCTGCCAGCTGCCCGCTGACTAGTGCCTTCCGCCCTTTGCTTTGTGCCTGCCTCGACACGTAAAACATTTCGAGCTAGAGATCTGAATAATCCACCTCTTCCCCTAGATAAGCTTCGATCACCAGGGGATCATTCTTAATTTCTCTTGGCTTGCCTTCTGCGATTTTTTCACCAAAGTTCATGACAACAATCTCGTTGGAAATGTCCATTACCAGATTCATGTCATGCTCGACCAACAGTACTGTGATTTCCTTTTTCAGAATACTCTGAATCAAGGCCGCCAGCTCTTCAGTCTCTCTGGTATTCAGCCCTCCAGCTGGCTCGTCCAGTAAAATTATTCTAGGTTCGGTGGCCAATGCTCGGGCTATCTCAAGAAGTCTTTGCTCTCCTAAAGGCAAATTACCAGCTAATTCGCCTGCCTTGTGCTCAAGCCCTACGAATTCCAGGTAATCCCTGGCACCGTTCCGGATTTGTCTCTCCTCCCTCCTCATCCACGGCAGCTTGAGACCTGCACTGATTATACCGGCTCTGCTCCGGATGTGCCTTCCCACCATTACATTTTCCAAAACAGTCATGCGACCGAACACTTCCACGTTTTGAAAAGTCCGGGAAACACCTAAGCGGGCGATCTCGAGGGACTTCCTTCCCCCGATGGACCTACCTTCAAGGGTAATGGATCCATTGTTGGGTGGTAAAACCCCACTAATCACATTGAAAAGCGTTGTCTGTCCCGCCCCGTTTGGCCCGATAATTGCCTTGATGATCCCGGGAGCCACCGTGAAGCTTAATCCCATTAAGGCTTGTACGCCACCAAAAGACTTGCGCAAGTCCTCCACCCGGAGCAAAGTGTTGACTTTCTCATACGCCATTTACATCTCACCAAAAGCCCAAACCAGCCAGATTAAGCAATGGGTATTAAAGCCGCGGAGAGCACAGAGACCACAGAGGTAATCCATATTAGCGTCAAACTGCCAAAAATTGTTACGTATCACCACTATCCCGACCCCCACCTCGGGTTTTCAACCTCGCTTCCACAGCCGTCTCATTTTCGGAGTTAAATCTACCAAACCTTCAGGCAGAAACATTACAATAGCCAGAAGAATAGCGCCATAGACTAAAATATCAAAATCGCGGAAAACATGAAGCCACTCGTTCCCCAGGAAAGTTAGCAGCCAGGTGCCGAGCAGGGCTCCCCAGATGCTATGCATGCCACCTACGACTACCATCATTACCAATTTTATAGAAAGGAAGAGATCAAACGAACTGGGGCTCAAGAAACCTACGTAATGGGTGTAGAGACTTCCGGCAAGGGAGGCATAAGCAGCGCTTAAAACAAAAATGATGATTTTAAATCTCGAGGTTTCAACGCCCATGGCGCTTGCAGCAACTTCGCTCTCGTGTAAAGAGCGGAGGGCCCTACCTATCCTGGAATTAATCACATTGAGCGAGAAAATCAGGGTGAGCAATACCAGCGACCAAACCAGGATATAGTAATAAAGTTCATTATTTAAATAACACCGAAACCGAGGGTGGCCATGGCAAGATAGTGCCCTTTCAGTTTCAGGGACGGAACACCTACAATGTAGGCAATCAGACTTGTCAGGAAAACTCCTGCAATCATGGCTAACCATGGAGACAGAGAAAGCTTTGTGCATAATATGCCCGAACTGTAAGCCCCCAGACCGAAAAACGCCGCATGTCCAAGGGAGATCTGACCCCCATAACCCATGAGAAGGCTCAGTCCCATGTTTATTAAACAGTAGATACCGACAAATATCATCACGTCCAGATAGTGGCCAATTGCCCGCACATTCAGCACCACCACCGGAAACAGGGCAAGAAAGACAATCAAACCGCAAAGCATTCTCAGATTGGATTTCTGCATGGCCGAACTATACTAAAACTCTTTTATTTTGCTGGCCTCTATATTTCCAAACAAACCGCTTGGACGAATATATAAAACCAAAAGTAGTAGCAGAAGGGCTACAGCGTCTTTGTACCCTGAGGAAACAAAACCTGCGCAGAAAGATTCAACTATTCCAAGGAAGATACCCGCCACCACTGCTCCATAAAAACTTCCCAAGCCACCCATCACAGAAGCGCCAAAACCCTTTAAGGCCAAAAGGGCACCCCGGTCGTATTCCATGAGGGATATGGGAGTGATTATGGCTCCCGCAACTCCACCAATGGCGGCACTTAAGGCAAAAGAAATTAAAATCATGACGTTGACTCTAATTCCTACTAGGCGAGCAGCCTCGGGATC
>JARRNM010000071.1:0-16120 GCA_037384945.1 Deltaproteobacteria bacterium | reverse complement strand
TTCTGAGGAGTCCCGCTAACAACGGGACGAAGAAGAATCTCGTGGCTATTGGCGCGCCGGGATATTCTGCGCGAAGTTTATCCTGCCTGTCCCGGGCATAGTCCCGGGGAGTCAGCCGAAGGACTCAGAATGACATTAGGGAGTTTCCCTATGGACACTAATTAGGAAAATCCTGTTCGTACTTTTGTAATCTTATGCCCTGCGCTTTGGCTCTTGCGCCAGAAGCCTTTCTACCACAGATTCTCTTCAGGAAAATTGAGGCTCTCGATGAAATAATCGTTGAAGTCACGCCGGGTTGAAAGCTCGATGTGTTCGATGGAGTGGGCGAGTTCATTGGCCATCTGCCAGTAAGCCTTAGAAAGCAAAACCATGGAAGCCCCCGTGCTGGCAGCATTCCCTAGAGACTGGATGATGCCCGGCCTCACCTCAGGAATGAGGCCGATACGCATGGCACTCATGGGGTGTACGTAATTTCCCAGGGCACCCGCCAGATAGATACGGTCGATATCCTCAACTCCCACACCCATCTCATCCATGAGGGTTCTGACGCCGGCTGCCACCGCCCCTTTGGCGAGCTGCAGCTCACGGACGTCCTTCTGGGTGAGATAAATCGGCCTGCCATCAAAACTCTCATCCTGACCGGCCACGAGAAAGTCATAGACGCCCGACCTTTCAATAACTCTTGACCCTAGAGTGTCGCCGGCGTTGTCGGGGAAAGGTTGGAGCAGACCCTCATAATCAACAATGCCACTGTGCAAAAGCACTGCTACCAGATCAACCAGTCCGCTGCCACAAATTCCCTTCGGCTTGATATTAGAAATGACCCTGTACGAAAGATCTTCAGTACCCGAACTGACACCTTCTATAGCTCCAGCCTTGGCGATCATCCCATGGGAGATTTTCGCTCCCTCCAGGGCGGGACCAGCCGCTGCCGAGCAGGTAAGCAAACGCTTGCGGTTGCCCAGAAAAATCTCTCCGTTAGTACCCAGATCCATACCCAAAATCATGAGATCATCCTGTTCTGCCACACCAGAGGCAATGACAGCGCTGATCAAGTCACCACCTATATAGCCGGATCGAGTGGGCATTACATATAGTAAAGCCTCCGGGTGCAACTCGACACCAATATCTGATGCTTTGACGACCAACCCATCTGTCGAAACTGGGTTAAACGGGGCTTGGGCAATCCCACTGGGATCCAAGCTCAAAAGAAGGTGCTCCATGGTTGTGTTGCCAGCAGCGACCCCAATGAAAATGTCCTCTGGCCTTAATCTTCCTACCTTAAGGAGTCGAAGGGTAATGAGATTCAAATCTTTGACGATAAGTTCATTGAGGCTGCGAAGGCCTTGCCTGTTTTCTTTTACGTATTGAAGGCGACTGATAACATTGGCGCCGAACTTGCTTTGGCTGTTGAGACGAGATATAGCGGCAATCTCTTTGCCATCCAGCAAACTGACGAGCTTGCCAACCAAGGTGCTCGTACCCAAATCAAATACCAATCCGTACCGACGCCCCCCTTCCTCCCAGGGTTGCCAAGCAATCATTGTTTTGTCGTGAACAACCGCAGCCCCGTGATACTCGGTTTTTGCTAACATCGCAGGTAACGTGCGCAGGCAATGAAGCGGTGCTGTTAGGTCTTGATATTCCGGGCCCATTGCCAGTTTGATTCTTTCGAAATCTGCCAGTCCTCTATTCTCTCCCTCATCATTCAAGGTTACCAGTCTCTTGTCCAGAAGGGGATCGAGATAGAAAATGGGTCTGCGGCCCATTTTCAGAATTTGATAGTATATGATCTCCTCCTCAGACTCTCCCACCTGGATAGTCAAATCCTTTTTCAATTTTGTCCGGCAAGCGAGTCGTACTCCTTGTCTGATCTCCTCCTCTTCCAGGAGTTCCTTGCCTTCCATTGAGGGGGGGCCGATAGAGGAAAGAACTTTCACCTTACACTTACCGCATTTCCCCAAGCCGCCGCAGTCTCCTTCCAACTCCACATCGGTCTTTTGCAGGGCTTCAAAGATAGTCTTTCCCCGACGGACCTTCAGCCACAGGTCTTCCGGTAAAACTTTGAGCCAAATGTGTCTTCGCTTAGTTTTCCTAGGTGGTGGCAGAGAAAAGGAGCGCCGTTTCTTTTTCTTGCTCTTCTTGTTACGGGGCTTTTTCATTTTCGCCGGTCCTATCTTCACCCCATTAAATCGAACACTACCAACTCAGACAAGATCGGAGAGTATGCGTTCCAAGTGCGAATAATCCGCATCCCGGATCTCTAGCGACAGATGCAAGAACTCAGCCACCTCAGCAGCCCTGGAGATCAAGTCGGGATCTGAGGGCTGCCGCATATACAATACTCTCTGGTAATTGCCAAAAAGTGATCTTTTTATCTCGTCGTCAGAAAGTTCCAGCGGTTCTGCACAGTATTCCTCGAAATTCAGGATGAGGTCACTATCAAGAAAATATGTGCCGGATATCTCTTCAATAAGATGATGGTATCTTTCATTGCCCAGAAGCATTTGAAAGCAATGCAGCCCCGGAACCTTAACTGCGCCGAGATGCTGGCAAAACCTACCCATGTCCGGCAGACAGTCGCCATAGAGACAAACTACTTTTTCATTTCTCTCATTGGCTGTGCTGATTTCTTTCCTCAATGCATTTTCGAGTTGTTGCGGCCTCAGGTGCAGATTCGAAGGTAGGAAGGTTACCTGGACATGAGGGTATCTGTTCTCCAGTTCCAAGAACGCAAGAGCTGGTCTAAAAACTCCACAGGCAATAACACGTGTCGGTGAGCTCATATTTCTCCGACTCGCTTTTATTTGGCAGCACCTTTACAATGTATTTTCATTGCAAAAGAGGGCCATACAGGATCTCGGAAAATTGCTATGAATGTCATTCTGAGCCCTTCGGCTGACTCCCCGGGACTATGCCCGGGACAGGCAGGATAAACTCCGTGAAGAATCTCAACGCTAGTGATACTCGGAGATTCTTCGTCGTCCCGCTGTTAGCGGGACTCCTCAGAATGACGGACTCGGGGATTTTCCCTGCCGGCCCCCTAGTGATCTTGGATACCGGTGAACTTCTTTTTTATTTCAACGACCAAATCAGTATCTAATAACCCTTCCATGCCGTCCTTCAAGATTTTCTCAACAAGATTATTGGCCCGGCTCAACATGCTTGGCCTGCCTTGCTCCTCCCAAATATCGAAGTTACTGCGCACACTAAGATCAGGATAGAAGAACTCATCTTTCATGTGTCTAATGGTGTGCTCCTCCATAACATAATTCCCACCTGGACCGACATCGTTGATGACCTCGAAGCCAAGGAGTTCTTCTTCTACATTAATACCAGCCAGGATCCTATTGATCATTCCGATGACCTCATTGTCGATGAAGTACTGTTCATAGGAAATGGAATTGCCTGAATCCAACATTCCTGCCGCCAGATGAATAAGATCCCCGCCGCTGGCAGCCACCATGAGGTTTGAAAAAGTCTTTTCACATCCGGCCTGGATGTCTGGCCTCTTGGCCTCTGTGACGCCACCTGAAGCATAAATAGGTAAATTGTAGAGTTTTGCCAGCTGCACCGCGGCAGCATTCATCATCGCCATTTCTACGGAACCCATGGTGTACTCCATATGGCGCAAATCCATAGTGGTAGGAACGGCACCGTAGAGGACTTTAGCTCCCGGACAAAATACCTGACAGACCGCCACACCGGCAAGGGCCTCTGCATGCATTTGACAAAGGGTCCCAGCCAGAGTTGCGGGTGCAGTAGCCCCGGTAATGGGCGCAGGAGCACAGGTGACAGGGATAAATTTGCTGCAACAGAAATTCAGTATATCCAGAGTGTTGCTATCTATGGTCAGGGGACTTATTGGATTGGTTATATTCACCCCCTGCTATGAAGACGGAAAGCTCCCACATCTGCTTTACCCCTTCTCTGTTGTCGCAGCCTCCCATCACATGTTTGGTCGTGTGGTTTAGGGCATGGTAGAAATCGTTTAGATGGTAATATTGGGGCTGCAGGTCGTGGGCCTGACAGGCAATGATATAAAGAGAGATGTGATCCAAACAATCCACCAGAGCGGCAGTGTAAGCCACATCCCTGAGCATGGTGAGACGGTAACCGCCGGTACCCATATCGAGGATACGAAACACGCGGCCTCCATTAGCAAAATAGACCTTTCCCTTTCCCAGGTGGACATCATTCTTCCCGTCTCGGGAATGGAGAATGAACTGAGAGGGCGCCCGAGCCAAGACCTCTTTCAACCATCCAGCCTCGAAGCGAACTCTCTGTTCACTGTAGTCCACCTGGGCTCCCGCCTCTTTCAGAACTTCAAGAAAATCGTTGCTAATTACTCTCATTCCAACCCGCTCCAATATCTTCAGAGCGGTGAGGTCGATTTTTTGCACTTCTTCGGGTGAAAGTAATCTGCATGCTGGCGAAGTGGTCATCATAGCCGGAACCTTATTTACTAAGCTAAGAGCTTGCAACCATCAGCCTATCTGGACAACACCCAAGAGAGACCAAACCTAACAGGCTGTTGAACACTAACTTTCTTTGAGGATCTGATCGATTTCCTTGAGCACTGCATCTGGCTTGGGATCCATTTCATGTTCGGCAAGGATCCGCTTGGCCTCTTTATTACAACGTTCATAAAGATTCAGGGTCCCGTCCTTCTCCCAGACATCATAGCGGGAGCGGTCGATAAGTTTCGGCAGAAACAGGGCTTCCATAAAATGATCGTAGGTATGGTCATCCATGAGAAAGATGGATCCGGGCCCTCCGCGACCCACCCTCTCTATTGCCTCCAGAGCCAAAGTTCCCTCATTTACCGGAATCCCCCTCACGTAAAAGCGGCTCATGGCAATGAGCTCATTTGCCATGGTGATCATCTCGAGGGAAGAGGTACTGCCATATTCCAGAAAACCCACATCGTGGATTACGTTTGCCCGGGAAAGAAGGGCCGTAATAATGGAAAACATGGCTTCAGCTCCTGCTTGGGCATCCATAATCTTGGAATCCGAAGCTCCGGCAAAGGCCCAAATAGGGATGCCATAGATCTCGTCTCGCATGTCAGCCAGAGCCGCCTGGGTGAGACTCCATTCGGGAGAACCATAGCAGACAACGCTGGACTTCATGTCCAGGGCACTCACATTGGGGCCAAAAAGAAAGGGTGAACCTTTACCGGCAAGCTGGTGCACCACCAGGCCGACTAAATTTTCGGCAATTCCCAGAGCCATTGCTCCGGCCAGGGTGACAGGAGCGCCTCCCCCTGCATTGGATCCGGAGGGAAGACAAAGGGGGATCTGCTTTTGGGCGCAGAAAATAAGTTTTTCCATGACATTTTGAGGAAATCGCAGGGGACTTATTGCCTCTGAGTAATTGAGAATGAATGGTTTTCCCTGCAGCTCTTTTTCACCTCCCGCGACCTTGCAAGCAATTTCATAGATTTTGGCAATGTCTCTGCCGCTGTCCGCGATAAAGACCATGGGTTTGTTGGTGTTCTTCAGCATTTCAACAAAAACATAGACGTAGATATCCTCAATTGGGGCGTCTGCAGGATTGGCCATTGACATGGCAAAGTCGATGTTCTCCAGGCCATCCACCAAGCAGGCAAAGTTACTGACGTCTTCTAGGACTGTTCGCCTCCTTTCACCGGTCTCCAAATCCTGGGTGAAGGTAGCGTCCGAGCCTGTGCCGTAGAAGGAATTCTCACCGCTGAGGTCCATTGCTTTGGCACCCTTTTGGTCATAGAGAATTATCTGTTTCGGCGCTGACTTTAGCGCCTCTTCAACGAGATGGGGAGGCATCCGCAGCCAGTCACCATCGGAAACCTCACAACCACTGTCGGCAAGCATTTCCAAGGCACGGGGATGTTCCATCTTAAAACCCGTTTTCTCGAGGATCTCCAGAGCCGCCCCATGGATTGCCATGGCCTGTTCGCGATTCAGTACTCTGAGCCGAGGTTGGAACGTGGGAATGTCAGAACTTTCCATAGCTTACTCCTTTATCCTCCCTTAAGAAATAGAGAGTAGCTTCTTGGCCACCATAACCGCGGAACCTGCATCGGGTGCGTAAGAGTCGGCCTTTATCTCACGGGCAAAATTTTCCGTCACCGGTGCCCCACCTATCATCACCTTGACTTGGTCTCTGATCCCGGCCTCCTGGAGAGCCTCGATGGTTTTGCGCATGGCCGGCATAGTAGTTGAAAGAAGAGCCGACATGGCCACGATGTCTGCCCCTACCTCCTTCGCCTTCTCAGTGAACTTTTCCGGAGAAACGTCTACTCCCAGGTCAGTTATGGCGAATCCTGCCCCCTCCATCATCATGGCAACCAGGTTTTTACCGATATCGTGCAAATCTTGCCGCACAGTTCCAATGACCACTTTCCCCTTGGCTTTGAGTTCACCCTCTTGGAAGAGGGGTTTGATTAGTTTCATACATTCTTGCATGGTCTTGGCAGAACGCAACATCTGTGGCACAAACATCTGACCTGTTGAAAATTTCTCCCCCACCTCGTCCATGGCTGAAATGAGACCTTGGTCGAGTATGTCTTGCACCTTCGCGCCAGCATCTAGGGCTGTCTGGGTCTCTGCCACAGCCGTTTGTATGTCACCTTTGATCACCGCCTCGGTCAATGACTTGAAATTACTCATCTCTATCCCCCTTGTCTAGAAGCGTTCAGCTATCAGCTGGCAGCGCTATCTTCTGCTGATATCTCACTGCTTACTGCCCGGTAACCAAGTGAGAAACTCGGAACACTCAGAAATCGTCACCTCGAACGCGGCGAAGCCGCCAGCTGGTATGCGGTCATCTGTATTTTTCTAGATTCCGGATATCCGCCGTGGCGGATTCCGGAATGACAATATTACTACCCTGAACTAATTTCTCCACTTTGATAGGCTTCAATAAAACTTCCACAATATTCATCGCGGCCAAGGAGCATCTCCACCGACAGGAGTGTCGCCATCAAGTGCTTGTCAGTGGGATCCAAAATGGCGGCTGACAGGCCCGCTGCCATACAAAGAGCAAGAAAGTTACGGTTGATTGCTTTGCGCAGGGGAAGACCGAAAGAGATGTTCGAAAGGCCACAGATAGTATTTACCCCTGGAAAGTCTGTCATTATTTTATCGATGGCCCCCAGGACTGCCGTTCCCATACCAGTGTCGACTGACACGGGCTGGACCAAGGGATCCACGTAGATCTTTTCCAGAGGCACCCCTTTCTTTGTCAACTTATCGATCAGTTCTGCCCCAACTGCAACTCTCTCTTCAACGGTATTGGGCATTGATGTTTCAGCCATGCACAGGGCTACCACCCTACAAGGCCGCTCAGTTACAACGGGCAGGAGAGCTTGATAACGCTCTTTCTCCAAGGAGATAGAATTTATTAGGGGCTCGCCCTTATGGTGCTTGATCGCTTCGGCTAGAGCCTGGGGATTGGGACTATCCAGGCACAACGGCAGATCCACGGCATTCTGGACGACCTCAACCAGCCAGCACAGGTAATCCACTTCTTTGTCCAGGAAGCTCCCCGCATTGACATCTATGTAGTGGGCGCCGGACTCGGCCTGATTCCGTGCCGCCTCACTAATAAAGTCAATGTCTTGTGCTTCCACTGCGGCTGCAATATTTTTTCGGCTCGTATTGATCTTCTCACCAACGACCAGCATGAATGCTCCTTGCTTTAGGCATAGGATAGCTCTGATCCCATTTTGCTCCATACAATGAGAGCATTTTGATTAACGGGGAACCATCCCTGAGGGTCGTGATCTGACGCTGCCGTAACCCAGATCATGGGTAGCAGACGCCAGCGAATATGCCATTATAAATAATAAATTAGGAAACTCAAGAGCTTAGGATCATTTGAGAAGTGCGAAGGCTATGGCAGAGCTCTGGCCCAGGCCCTCGAATAGGCTAGAACCGTCACAGCGGTTGAGAATTTTTTGAGAGAATACTAAGTGGCTCAATTAACCCGTTTTTTTCATTGTTGAAGGAATTTTCCAATTATATTAAAAAATATCCTCTGTCAATGCAAGATTGATAATCCTGTTAGAAAAAAACCAAACCCTGGAGGTCGGTTGACAAAGCAGAGAAAAAGGATAAGCGTAGTTTGAATGAGAATTCTCACAGTTAGTGACAGAGTCGAAAAAACTTTTCTCAAGCAACACCTCCTCAGAGAAAAATGTGAGGGAGTTCGGTTGATCCTCGCCTGTGGTGACCTGCCTTCATACTATCTGGAATATCTGCTGAACAGTCTTAACGTCCCACTATACTATGTGCCGGGCAACCATGATGAGGAACTGCAGGTCAACAAGGAAACCTTTGCCCAGGGATGCAAAAATATTGATGAAAGGGTAATAGCTTTCAAAGGATGGCTTTTTGGTGGCTTGGGAGGTGGCTTTCGGTATAGGAAGGGAAAGTACTTGTACACCGAGAAGCAAATGCAGCGCAAGGTTCGCAGAATGAGTCCCCGACTGGCATGGAAGAAGATCAAATATAAAAGATATCTGGATATATTGATAACCCACGCACCTCCTTTAGGCATCCATGACGAGCAGACGTTACCCCATCAAGGATTTGAGACTTTTCTAAAGTTTATGAGAACATACAAACCTGCCTATATAATTCATGGTCATACTCGACCTGCTCCAGGAAAAAAGAAGTCAGTTAGCCATTATCTATCCACGAAGATTATCAATACGAACAATTACAGAGTACTGGACTTGGATGATGCCTCTGTTCGATGACAAAACAACAGAACGGGCCAGGAAAGAACACCGCGCTGAGACTGATTTCATGCAAGCGAGGCAAAAAGCCTTTTGGGATGAGATAAAGGGGTTCATCTTGCGAAGGTCTAACCGGCTTCTGCCCTTTGACGAGGTAAAAGACAAACTGGAGGTCTATTTTCCCAGAGAGCTGGGCGTGCAGACCGTTCCAATTGATAGCATTGTGGGAAGTGAGGGGAGGTATCGGAGTTTTACCAGGCATTTCCATCCCCTGGACGACAATCTGGGGGACCGCTGGAAGAAGGTGGTTGAAGCTCATTATGCCAAACAGAGTCTTCCCCCAGTGGCATTATACAAGGTATGTGATGCCTATTTTGTCAAGGATGGTCACCACAGAATCTCAGTGGCTCGGACCAAAGGAGTGAAACACATTGAAGCCCTGATCTATGAATATGTCTGCGACGTTTACCTTGACAAAGATACAGACCTTGAAAAGCTAGCTATCCAGGCAGCATACCATCGGTTTCTAGAAGATACCCGCTTAGGGAAAACTCGTCCCAACCCCGGGCTGCAGTTGACTCTTCTGGGCGGATATCCCATCCTCATGGAGCATATCCAGGCGCACAAATACTATCTAGAGGACCGCGAGGGAAGAGAGGTGTCCCTTCCCGATGCTGCCTGCTCCTGGTATGACAGCGTCTACACGCCTCTGGCTGATGCTATTCGCAAAAACCGGATTATGCAAGAATTCCCCCTCAGAACGGAGACGGATTTCTATCTGTGGATAATTCAACACAGGAGCCAATTGAGCGATCATTTTGGCTGGGCAGGGAAAGCTGATCGTATTGTCGAGGCTTATACTCAAAAATACAGTGGCCCCTGGCGCAGAGCCATAGGGGCCTTCAAACGGATGCTTGGTTTAGTTCGTTATCGATAGATAATCTATGAAAACGTAATTATCCCCCCGAGAAGCGCTACTACCTAACTGTTGCGGAGGCGTACAGAGATCTTCCCTAACCTGGAAAATTTGCCAAATATCCGACTTCCCTGTTGAGACTTCTGCCAAAATCCATAAGTCCAGAGATTCTTCGTCGTCCCGCTGTCAGCGGGACTCCTCAGAATGACAGACTTAAAGTGGTTTTCCAGATGGACACTAATAAGAGAAGCACGGGGGAAAATAAGGTCACGACATGGGGCCTATTTCTTCTTCTTGATAATGAGTCCCACACCTGTCAGCCAACTTTTGGCAACTGATGCCGGCTTTTCGCCATTTACGTTCACCCTGTAGTTGAGCCTCGTCATGGTTCCGGTATCCAGTGACGGCCCGATCTCGCCCAAGATGTATTTTATATCTGGATACTCATCTAGAACCGCCTTACGAATCACAGGGGCAGGATTATAGATGGGAAAAAAGCCTTTGTCATCAACCAAGACTACTTGATCATAGGCCTTGATCTCTCCGTCCGTCGCAAAGGCCATACCACACAACGTCTGAGCATCACGCACAGCCTTCTTGCAAAGGGGGGTTTCCATCTTCTTGACATTCGCATCCGGTATGTCTTTGCCGAAGGTAAGGCCGTAGAATTCCATCATCCCTTTGAAACCGTCGGCTCGCGAGTAGAATTCGGCGTTCGTTGCCACGGTCATTTTACCGGGATTCTTTTTGATCCATGCTGCCCAATCGGAAAGGGTTTTGATTCCAAGTTCATCGGCTTTTTTGGCCTGCATGACAATGGCGTAGGTGTTATTGAATTTTGCCGGTGTCAGCCATACCAGACCGTTTTTGGCGTCAATGGCTTTGACTTTTTCGTAGAGGCCCATGGAATCACGAACTGTTTCCTTTTTGTTGAAAAAATTGAACCAAGCAGTCCCGGTATATTCCATGTAGACGTCTATCTGGCCCTGTACCAGGGCATCACGGTTTACCTTCGTTCCTCCCAAAGACGTACGATCCTTTACCGGTATACCCCTGTCTTTAAGAAGATAAACCATAATCTTTCCTAGGATAACCTGTTCGGTAAAACCTTTGGATCCTACATTGACCGGACCGGCTCCGAATACATGTAAGGGAACTGCCAAAAAACAGAGAACGACCAGGAAAGAGACCACTTTTCTCATAATAATTCCTCCTTTGTCTACTATTGATGCCGCTGGAACTCGAAGAGATACAAGGGGATACCAACTATTATCTTTCCCCTCGAATCCGTTAGCCTGGATATTATATGGCTACCTGGTATTCCTCAGCCTGAATGCCTCTGCTGACAACAATTTTCTCCGTTCTCGCCAGAGCGAAGTCAGCTACCATCGCGATTAGCGCTACCGGAACAGCCCCTGCGATCATAATGCCCATATCCATCAGGGCAATGCCGGTGAAAATCCAAAACCCAAGACCGCCGCCGCCGATAAGAAAGGCCAGAGGGGCAGTACCCACGATAAGGGCTGTAGAGGTCCGGATCCCCCCCATGATAACCGGCAGGGCATTGGGAAGTTCAATTCTGAACAGAATCTGCTTGGGGTTCATACCCATACCGGTGGCCGCCTCAATCACATCGTTGCTTACGGCGTCGATGCCGGCGTAGGTATTTCTGACAATGGGAGCTACCGCAGTAAAAAAGAGGGCAATCAGAGCCGGCACCGCACCGATTCCGGAAAGACCGAGCAGGGGCAAGAAACCGTAGGCCAGGGCAATGACCCCGAGTGAAGGAAAACTTTGCCAGACATTCACCACCCCCATAATGGCCGGACTCAAGCGATCAAACCCTTTCCGGGTCATGAGGGTACCCAACCCCACACCAACAGTCACCGCCGCTACCATACTGACAACGACCAGGACAAGGTGCTCCCACGTCAGCCTAAAGAATTCGGCCAGATTCTTGACTGTATATGCCCAGGCACCGTAAATTTTGTAAAGCCAGGCGACAATTACGATGGTTATCAAGACAGGAATGATTTTCTTTAGGATTGGGGTAAATGCCCTGCCTTCCATTTTCTTATCTCCTCAAAATCCCGCGAATATCTTCAGTGTCCAAAATTCCGATGACCTTTTTGTCATCATCCACCACAATGAGATAGCCCAGATCATGGGTGAATATCTCGGAGAGTCCGTCTTTGAGGCTGGAAGAGGCCGGCAGAAAGCAATCTGTTGGCCTGGTTACTTTTCTCACCTCATCCACATCCTTTTGCAGTGCCTCGTGGTTCACATAACCGAGAAGACGATTTTCCCCGTCCACCACGATGAGATGATCCACCTTGAGATCATCGAGCATTGCTTTGGCCTTTGCCGGTGATTCTTCTTGCATGATGACCGGCGGGACCGGTCTCATGGCGGCCTTGAGCTTCAGGAGGTTAAGTCGTTTCAGGGTTCGATCGCCCCCGAGAAAGTCCCTGACAAAGTCATTGGCGGGTTCGGTGAGCATTTTCTCAGGACCGTCAAACTGAACGAGCTTTCCAGCTTTGAGGAGGCATATCTTATCGCCCATCTTGATGGCCTCGTCGATGTCGTGGGTGACAAACACGATTGTTTTCTTGACCCTCTCCTGAATTCTCAAAAACTCATTTTGTAGATGTTCCCGGTTGATGGGATCAATGGCGCCGAAGGGCTCGTCCATTAACATGATAGGCGGGTCAGCAGCCATTGCCCGAGCAACTCCGATGCGCTGTTGCTGGCCACCGGAGAGTTCTCTTGGGTAGCGGTCCATGAATTCTTCCGGTGCAAGGTTGATCAATTCCAGCAAGCTTTCCGCTCTTTCGGTTATGCGGTCTTTATCCCAACCCTTCATCTTGGGGACCACAGCAATGTTCTCGGCGATGGTCATGTTTGGAAATAGACCAATGTTTTGAATCACATAACCGATGTTGCGGCGTAATTCGATGGTATCGAGACGGTTGATGTTCTGCCCGTCAATATAGATTTTGCCACTGGTCATGGGAATCAACCGATTTATCATTTTCATGGCAGTAGTCTTGCCACAGCCGGATGGTCCCACCACCGTGCAAATCTCGCCCTCGGATAGGTCAAATGAAAGATCGTCCACTGCCTTAATATGTTCGGCACCAGGATAGATCTTTGTCACATTTTCCAACTTCAGCATAATATTCATAAGCAAATCCTCACCATACTCAACCGTACAAGGCTGTTACCTCGCAACCTTAAGTCCCGCCGGAGTAATCCATTTTTCGAGTTTCTCGAAGAGGATATCTGCGGTAATGGCCAAAAGACCCATGGCTACGGCTCCCAAGATAACCGAGTCGTTCGTGGCCATTTGCAGTCCCTCGCTGACAAAGAGCCCCAGACCACCGGCTCCGATGTAGGCCGCAATCGCTGCAATGGCAATGCTCATAACCACGGCGGTCCTAACCCCCGCCATGATCACCGGCGCAGCAAGAGGAAGCTGTAGTTGTAGGAGCAACTGGAAATGAGTCATCCCCATGCCGCGGCCCGCTTCAATTGTGGCCGGATCGACATTCTTTATGGCAATATAGGTGTTGCGGATGATGGGTAATTGGGAGTAGAGCGCCAGGGCGATCACCGCAGGTACTGTCCCAATGCCAATACCGCTGACAGCATCCCAATGCCTATCAATTGAGGACAGGATGGGCATCATGAAACCGAAGAGAGCAATACTCGGAATGGTGATCATAATGCTTGCCAGGTACAAGACGATGCTGGCAGCAGTGGGATGACGGCTGATATAAACCCCGATGGGAACCCCTGTAGCGATAGCTATGACCAGAGCAATTGACACAACCTTGATGTGGGTCAGAGTGTACAGGCCGGTCAACCTGAAATTATCAGCAAAAAAAGCGAAGGGTCCCGAGAGGAATAGAGGGTCAATAAACGTATTGTAACCAATGATTGACAGGATCACACCAAAAATTATGATCCAAAAGTCTTCGACAGTCTTTATAAAGTTAAAGGTAATTGCTATGATCGTTAGGGCGAATATAAACCACGTGATCCAGAAGCCGTATGTTTCTGAAAAATTAATATTCTCAAGCTTGAGATAAAATAACTTGGTGAGATCCAGTTGATAGATAAATACGGAAAGGCACATGAAAAGAAGAAGAAGACAATAACTTACAAAGCCAAGACGACCCCGGCGAAAGGCGCTACGAAAATAAAATAACATGCCCAGAAGAAGGATGAGAGTAAGAATGATTCCAAAGACTGTGCCCGCTGTTTCGAAAAGGAAGGGGATAATAGCCACGCTGACTATAATGAATAAAAATAGCGGTAAAAAAAGCGATTTTGTCATACTAGACCGAAAGTAGGTCAAGAAAAAGATTAGTAAAGCAAAGATAGGCACAATTAATGCCATGCGTAAAATATTATAACTTTGCAGAAAACCAACTTCGAGTTCATTCACATTGAGCAACATCTTATAGGCGGAAATGGGTTTTTCCTGATAGAGAATACTGCCCGGAAACCACGGCTGGAAAAAGGCTATGAAAACCACAAGAACAGCGAGGAGAAAAATCTTGTCTGACCATTGCCAGCTAAAGATGGTCTTATGGATCACAGAGACAACAGGACTTGCACAATGGTCACAAAATTTGGCATTTTCGGGAATTTCCTTCCTACAACTCGGACATATTGCTATTTCCATTTCCCAACCTCAAGTCAACTCTAAGTAACACATTAGTTTCTTTCTGTTTTTCTGTTGGCTTTCATGAAAGAACTAACGGTGATAATCATCCGCTCATGAGATGGGGCCCCATCCATCTCAAAAGAGTGTAGAAGCAGGTTGATTTGCGAATTCTTGGATGCAGAATATCCGCCAGAACTCAAGACGCCTATTCATAGCGACAAAATAGGCACTACAGACCGATGTATAGTCTCATTACTAGCCCATGACCAAACGCCCTGTCAAGGGTGTTGGCCAGTGAGATAGTTTCAGCAGTGAGGGGTAATGTCGCCTTATTTACGTCCCGGAAAGGATCTTCCGGCTTTTCTCCTGACAATCAATGGCGAAGTATTTGAAAGTTAGCTGTCGAAATGGCGGTCTCGGATGCAGGAAGTGATGAGAGGTTTCATCCCATCCATCTTGTCTAGATTCCAGATCATGCTGGCGATCCCTTGCGCCCTGGGAGCACCAACAACAGGTCCGACGAGGCCGATAAACTTCTTTTCCAAGTCAGCATCGGTGGGAAGATCGCCCGGAGGTTCCCACATTGGCTCCACCGGACCAGATGACAATCCTCGACCGTCCTCCGTATGTACTATCACCTCAGCATAGGTTCTTTGGGGAAAGACTTGTTCAAATTCCGGGCCCACCTCCACCTCCACTTTGTCTGCCAGCTCTAGTAGAATTCCATCGAAGATGCGAGGAGGTAGAACCTGGCGGGGTCCTACCTGACCATCGACGAGGGCAGCGGCCAAGGGATAGGCCAGATTATACTGGGCCTCTTCGGTGTTCTGGGGATGATCGCAGCTCAAGGCGGCGGCGGCCTCAAAGGTCCGGACACGAATGCGGGATATGCTCCGAGGTCTCAAATCATTCTGCTTTACCACCTTTACCAGCGCGACCACTGCCGGCTGGGACCAACGGCAAACTGCGTAAGGTTTAAAATACAAGTTTAGCATCAAATATTCATTGCCCAGTCCTTCGATCCACTCTTTGTTCGGCGATTCACTGAATAGGGGTTCTATGCCAGTGAAACCTTCCTGCGCCATAAGGGCCGATGCCATCGCCACCATGGTTCCCCAACCGATGCTGTCCTTGACCATAGACGGCTTCTCAATACCCTTCATCATAGGGGAAATGGGTGCGTGATACTCGGCTACCCCCAAAGCGTGGCGAAGTCTGTTTCCGTCCAAACCCATAATCCTCCCGGCCACAGCAGCACCGCCGACAGCACCCCAGCTTCCTGACGAGTGGTAGGTCTGGAACAGAGCGTGTCGGATCAAGCCAGCGCGAATCGCCACCTCGTACCCAATGACAAGGGCGGCCAGAAAGTCCGCCCCCCTCGTGTGAGCAGCGGTTTCGGTTGCAGCCAGGAGCACGGGAAGCACGCAACCACCTGGATGGCCCTTCACCATCCTATAGCCATCATCAATGTCCAGAGAATTACAAGCATATCCATTTGCCAAAGCAGCGCCGATCGGCGAGACCCGCTCCCCGCTTACCAGGATAGTAGCATCGTTTCCTCTAAAATACTGAGTTGCGAATGAGTTCATTATCCGGACCACCGGTGTGTCACTACCCGCCAACAGTGCACCCAGTGTGTCCAGAAGGCATCGTTTAGCCTGATGAATTACCTTGTGGGGCAAGTCCTCAAAGCGGGTATGGGAGATAAATCGCAAAACCTTGTTCGTCAGAACCCCCATGAACTCTTTCCAAGCATAGGTTTGAACTTCGGCATTGCAGCCGAAAGGGGTAAAGCGCAGTCGTTTTCCTT
>JARRNM010000070.1:0-17394 GCA_037384945.1 Deltaproteobacteria bacterium | reverse complement strand
GGGAGGGGGCGCCTTCCCCCGGGCACAGCTGGGCTAGAAGTGACCAGACCGTGAGCCCCTGGAACGATAGAAGAGACATCAGCAAGTCCATTTTCATTTACTCTCCAAGGCAAACTGGCTACTGGACAGAGGTTACAGGAATAGCCCGCTTATTTTTGGGGAAACTCCTGGAAAACGTATATATTAAACAATAAATTGAGTTGAAAATTGAAGGGGTCTAATAAGTTAATGACATAAGAACAAATTGTGGTTAATTTAACAACTAAACCTTTGTGCGGTAGGAGTGATTCCCTGATGCAGGTCTGTCAGAAATAATTTTTGCAAGGAGACGAATTTGATCGAGGGATTTGCCACACCTGAGGGTACCTGTGCATATGAAGAACAACACCGTGTTTTAAACTACAGCGAATTAAATAGTACGGGCATTCTGGTAAGTCAGGCGGGATTCGGGTGTTATCGGCTGGACCCGAGGGTGAAAGAGCATGAGGACTCTCTGCGAAAATCTTTACTCTCGGGGGTCAACCTAATAGATACGAGCTCCAATTACGGGGACGGCGGCTCAGAAGAACTCGTGGGAGCAGTTTTAGAAGACCTCATAACCACTGGAGATATTAATAGAGACTCCATGGTCGTGGTGTCTAAAGTGGGATATCTTCAGGGACAAAATTACCAACTCAGTCAGGAACGCAAAAAGCAGGGTATTGCCTTCAATGACTTGGTTCTCTACGCAGACGGTCTCGAACACTGTATCCATCCTGAGTTCATCAATGATCAACTTACCAGGAGCTTGGGGCGGCTCAAACTCGACACTCTGGATTTCTACCTTCTGCACAACCCCGAATATTATCTCAGCTGGGCAGGTAAAACCGGACTTCCTTTAGAAGAAGCCAGGAAAGAATACTACAGTCGCATAGAGCAGGCCTTCCGGTACTTGGAGACTGAGGTGGAGAAAGGAAGGATCAAGTTTTACGGCATTAGTTCCAACACCTTGCCCTCCCCTGCCTCAGAGTCCGAATTCACCTCTCTGGAAACGGTCTGGGAAATCGCAGAGTCTATATCTTCAGGCCACCACTTTCGTCTAATTCAATTTCCAATGAATATCTTGGAAACAGGGGCAGTTACCGAGAAGAACCAGGCAACGGGGCAGAGTGTTCTCGAGTTTGCTCGCGACAAAAAGCTGGGTACCCTGATCAATCGACCGCTCAATGCCATCGGTCATAATAAACTTTTTCGTCTGGCTGAGGTCAAGGCTACCCAAGGGGCGAGCGAAAAAGAGATTACCGACTTTATAAACGGGCTTATTCATTCAGAAGAAAGGCTGAATGACAAAATTCTTCCCCACCTCGATCTATCGGCGACGACACAATCTCAGGTTATGGAACAGCTTGCCACAGGGGCAGTCATGAAACAACACTGGCAAAGCTTTGGCACCTATGAGCGCTGGCAGGAGCTCCAGGAGTACTATTTTTTCCCCCGGATTAAAGGAGTGTTTGACTTTTTGAAACAACAAAGAGTCTTGGCAGAAGAAATTTCCTCGTGGGTGGACTCACACCAGGAAAAAGTTGAGGCACTACTCGAGGCTGTGGGCTCAAGCTATCGAGAAGAAGCCGCCAAGAGATGCGCTCAGCTTAAAAAACAACTATCTTCAGTGGACATGGACTGGGCTCAAGCGACAACTTTGAGTCAGATGGCAATTGGCGCACTGCGCTCCACAGCGGGAATAACCACAGTTCTCGTAGGCATGCGCAGGGAGGACTATGTGGAGGATGTGCTGGAGGAGCTTGCCCGAACAGTAGAGAAAAAAGAACGAACAGATTCCTGGAATGAGCTAGAGAATATGATTGATCTCAACACCCCCTCCCAGCTTGGCTAACTGTTCTGCATGGGCCATATATCCATCGCTGACAATTCGTATAGCCCTTGCCTTAGAGATCCTATGCTAGGTTTCTACCTAGAGATTTATCTACTGCAGTTTTCCAAGCTGTATCGCACAAGGAGTCCATGATTTGAGGGGCCTCTTGCAGCCTTTGCAGCTATTTTGACCCTGTCTTATTTTGCAGTAGCTATCAACCACATAATCAAAGAGTCTGGCATTTTTGACTGCTAATGCCACTTCGTCTGCAATAGCTGTGAGCACTCGCTTATCTTCTTCATCAAAGCCATCCTTGCCGATCTTGTTGACGGCCTCAATAACTCCAACGGTTTCATCTCCCGATATGAGAGGCGCGGCAAGGATAGACTTGGTTTGAAAACCATGAGCTTTATCAATAGCCCCGTAGAAGTCTGGTGAGCTTTGAACATCATTTACAACTAGTGTGTTGCCCTCTCTCAGAGCACGACCTGCAATACCTTTGTCAGCAGGAAAACGCAATTTTACCAGCTCTGCTCCGGTTTCACCTACAGCGGTGAAAAACTCGAACTCATTGGTCTCTTCATGGTGCAGCAAGATCGAGCCTTCTTCTGAGGGAAGCTCGGCGGTGACAATGCTTATTATGGTGGTTAAGAGCTCCTGCAATTCGCCCACATAGCCCAAGGCAGAACTCACTGTCTGGTACAATCTCAGAAAACGTATTTTCTCTCCATTCTGTTCTTGAGAAATGGCACTGTACAACAAGCTGGAGATTATCCTTGTGAGCCAGGGCAGTGGAGATTTTTCTCCTGTCAAATCTTGCACCGTTTCCAGGTCAGTAACCAGGGCCAGGGTTCCCAACGAGGTTTCATTGGCGTTTAACTGGATAGCAAGTACTAATGATTTTGACGTCGGGGGGATATCCTTGGAGTCAAAAATGGTCAGTTTTCCCTCGTCCAAGGGGAAAACCATGAAATCGTCCGCCTCTGCTTTGCTAAAGGCGAGTTTCCGAAGAATGGACTCAAAAACCTCAGTAGTGTTTGGGGGAACTTCTTCCATATGAAAGAGAGGTTGGCTAGAGCCGGGTTTCTTGAGTAAAAACCCGATCCCCTGCACAAGAAAATGTTGTTTAAACCACCTGGTTATGTTGCCGCATTGTCTTGTCGCATCTACTTCCGTGATCATCTGAGCCAGATTCATCATGAGCTCTGATTGACCGATGGTAGACAGTTGCTGTTTCATTGTTGTTCCTCATTTACCGGCTTTGCTATTCTAGCCGGGGCTAGCACCCTCCGCTTCTCCCTCTTCTCTTTGTCAGAGCAAGGGCGAGAAGGGTGAATCTGGCAAAATGGGCGTCCCTATAGGCGTCCAGAATTATCTTCTCTTTGACCGGTAAGAGGCATACTAGCGGGCAAGGTGGAAAAAACAAGATGGAATAAACTCAGCCAGATAAGTCAGGGAAAATTACCAAGGCAACACTCCCCTTATTCGACTTTGATCTTGGTGGACTTTTTCTTGTTTTCTTCCAGCGATGAGATTCTCTCATCTATAAGAGTTCTAAAAGCTCGAAGAACCTCAATTCTCGCTTGTCGTAGGTGGGTGAAGAAGCCACTGTATTGTTCCTTCGCCTCCTTCATCATTCTGTCGGAAAGGCAGAAGGGACAACAACAGGTCTCATGCTTCTTTGTCCCCTTTCCTTTCTCCTCCCTCTTGGTCTCGCTCACTGCTTCCTCCAAATTCAATCAGCAGATGGTCTTCCTCGAGTCTCGCCCCCCTTGGCTCCAAAAGGGCATAGGCCCGAGGAAGGACGATGTTCTTTTTGAAGTTTCCTATCCTGATTATGAGTTCATCGCCAATTTTGCGCAAATCGATCTCTTCCTTGGTTACAAAGGGAAGATGGAGTTTTACAATACTCTTGCCGTCCATTCTAGCAAACTGATACGGTTTTTGTTTAAAGAAAATTTGAGTTGGATCTTCGCCCCGGTAGAGGCTTTCTCCAAATTTACGGAGTTTCTCATAACCAAGGATTTCACTATCATACAAAGGTGCCTTAAAAATGGGAAGGGGGTAGAAATAGGTCTCAGCCAACTCCATGTATTTCTGTTGATTTGTACCCCAGACTTTAAAGTAATCATCATCCGCTCGGGAAGGAAAGATTCTGTTGATGACAATAGCATCAATGGAAGTCTGGTGGAGGCTGAAAAACATAAAGGCCCGCTGGGTTTCGCGGAGCACCATTTTTTCTGGGTTGGTAACCAGTCTCACCGAGGTAGTCTTGGGATCGGTGAGCAATCGGTCCACTCCCTTGAGGCGAGTATAAAGCCTCTCAATATTGGCGAAGTACTCGTCTTCCGGTAAAGGAATATCTACCATTCTGCGGGCCACCGGACGGACGACACCAAAAATCTTTCGCTCCAAGCGAAATATTTTTTTCATGTACCATTCCAGGGCGGTGGGCATGCTGATGAAGCGAATGGACTCTGCAGTTGGTGCACAGTCGAGAATGATGAGATCGTAACTTTCCTCATTTACATACTTGTTTATATAGAGAAGTGCGCTTAACTCCTCCATGCCGGGAAAGACCGCTAACTCCTCAGCCAAGACGTCATCGATACCCGAAGTATTCAGTAAAAGGGAAATATAGCTGTGTACATCTCCCCAGTAATTGCCGATTTCCTCGTGGACGTCCAGTTCCTGAATCCAGAGGCCCTGCCCGGCTTCAATGGGTTGACCACGATTTTTGTCCATAAGAGAAAGGTCTAGGTCGAAGGCGTCGCTCAGGCTGTGGGCCGGGTCCAAAGACATGACCAGGGTTTTAAGACCCCTGCCGGCACCAATAATCCCCGTGGCGCCGGCCACGCAGGTCTTTCCCACCCCCCCTTTGCCAGCGTAAAGAAGGACTCTCAACGGGATTCCCCTCCTTATTCTTTTTTTCTCCACAGAATTATGGAAAACGGTTGTTGAATTTGTTCCACAATTGCTGTTGAGTGCTGAGCCATCTCCACATATCTCATAGGTAGTTTAGTACTTTTGGAGTCAATATTCCATCATTCCAATATTCCGCGACTCCGCTAAGGAGAGGTTTCAGCTAAGGCCCATCCGGAAACCTTGTTTGCAGATATCCTTCTGAGCCCTTCTTTTCACTCAGGATGAACTCAGCGAAAAAAGCTCCACTCTGTCATCCTGAGCCCTTCGGCTGACTCAGGATAAACTCCGCGTAGGATCTCGAGATTCTTCGTCGTCCCGCCATTTGCGGGACTCCTCAGAATCACATTGATTAGTTTCCGGATGGACATTAGCTGGAGTCTAAATGCCAAAAAAGAGCTTGGCATTGTTAGAAGTGATGAACTGTACATCCTCGAATGGAATTCCCTTCAGCCTAGAGAGTTCTTTTAGGGTAATCATTAGGTGGGCAGGCTCAGAGATTCTTCCCTGGTACTCAACCGGGGAATCGGTCTCAACCAGTATACGCTCCAAGGGTGCAGCTCTCATGGCTGCCTGGTGCGGCGGGCTGTAAGCCAGAGCGGGGGTGGCGGAGACGTAGTAGCCTTGCTCAACGATTTTGCTCAGAATCTCCAAGGGGCCACTGTACCAGTGGAAGACAGCCCTTTCAATTCCCGCATCCTCTACCATCTGATGCGACCTCTTGTGGGAGAAGCGCGAATGAACGATAACTGGTCGGTTATAGCGGAATGCCATGGAGAGTAGTCTGGAAAAAATCTCCCACTGAAGGGACTTTTTCACCTTTGTCTTGTAATCGATTCCCACCTCGCCCAGTGCGATGCAGTTGGCCAGGTTTTTCTCGATGAACTTTAGATTTTGTTCTTTGGTTTCCTGGTTTATTGACCAGGGGTGATAGCCAATAGCAGGATGAACCATTTCAGGAAATTTACTGGCGAGATAAAGCGTCCTTTGGTTTGAGAGCAGATCCATTCCCACCGCCACAATCCCCTTGAGACCCGCTTCCTTGGCCCTTAGGATTGCCCGGTGGATATCTTCAATCTCGTTAAGATGTGCGTGGGTGTCAATCATGGGTCGTTCAAGCCGTTCAAGTCGTAAAAATCGTAGAAATCGTCTATCCCAGAAGTCAGAAGTCGGAGATCAGAGATCAGCTTTATACCTGACCTCAGACCTCTGATATCCGACCTCTAAGTTCTACCTGCCGCCAGACCCTGAGCTGTGCCGAAGGGCTGTCCTCCAACCTCCGACTTCCGACCTCCTATCGCTGCCTCTTACCTATTACAATAAATGACAGGGGAGCGTACTGACCTAATGACGCCGAAGGCAAGTGACTTATTACCTCCCTACTCGCATTTCGCCATATCCACTGCCCTATACTAGATGGTTGCCAGATTTTGGCTCTCGACTCCTCAAGTTAGAATGGCCAGAGGCAGCAGGCTCGTGGTTTTTCAAATTCGTTTTCGCAGGAAGCCAGCTGACTCGAATAATGCTTGCTCCGGTTTTGAACTTTCCATGCCACCTTTTGCAACCATTTTTTCTCAGCATAGGTTCCCCGGTTGAAGCCGTTGTGTCCCTCATGATAGGCAAGATAAAGATTATAGGTGTCGTTCAGCCTGATTCCACAGAGTGAATAGCTGAGATTGCAATACCAGCCAATAAAATCAATGGCATCAGGGAATTCATTTCTGTCGGCTCCCCAGTTACCAGTAACGCTCTTATACTTTTCCCAGGTTTCGTCCACTGCCTGGGCATAACCATAAGCGGAGGAAGGTCGAGGGCCCGGCAGAAAACACAAGCAGCTGGTCCTGGGTGGTTTTGCCTCGGCCTCGAATTTTGACTCCTGATGCACAATAGCCATGAGTACAGGTATGGAAACTGACCATCTTTCCGCTGACTTGTAAGCACTCCGGTACCAATCGCGGTTTTGTCTGAAGATCTCACAAATATTGTCAATTCGCTCTGGGGGCTTCCCTAGGTGAGCACACCCCAGAAATAGAGCTGGGGTGGTGCAGGCCAGTGAGAGGATGAGAATAGGAAACAACTTTCTTCGGATCATCTCTTCTGTAATCAAAAGGGTGGAAAATGAATTCTTTGGTTAAAAAAGTTCGCCAGGAAGAAACTCCTGAAACTTCTTCAAAAGTTTATGCAGTTTCCCCTGATAGTAGGCCACGTTTTCATCGGGATGCTTCGGATCATAGTCCGAGGTAAGTTTGGCATTTTCATACACGCGAACCGTCTTGGTCCTGCCGGTTACGTAATAGGAGACTTGATCTCCGGCCCTGTATGGCCGATCTGAGGCAAGGGCCAGTTCGTAGGTTGCTGCAGGATTGCGCTTATTGGTTGCTACCTTTTGGCGATAGGTATCCAGAGATTCGGTAAGAGTCTCCGTCTTAGCCAGCCAGGAGACCCCCAGTTGGTGCTTCTCGAGTCTATCCAAGTAGTCCCTGAATAAGGAGTGAATTTCTTCTTCTTTTCCTTGCAACAGGAGGCGAATCATGTTGGAGAGAAACTCCCGCAAGTACCTCTCCATGCCCCGGGAGCGCAACCCGCTTCCTTTGATGGTTACATTTCCCTCATCATCCATTAGAGCATAGTTTTTCTTCTTATAAGATAACATGGCCTGGTATTTCCCAGCCATTTCCACTTCTATACCGGTGGGCAAGCTGTCTGATAAACGTTGAATGAGCGCCTGTACGTCATCATCGGTCTTTACGCTTGGGGGTGGAACAAAATAGTTGCCATCAGTATCTATCTCGATGGGTTCGCTGCCCTCCTTCCTGAGCCACTCTACCATATGACCAATGATTTCTCGACCGCGACGGGTAACCTCACCTGCCAATTGGGGATCGGCAAAGTTGTGGAGTCTGGTGCCGAGGTAACCGTAAAATGAGTTGATCAAGATCTTAAAGGTTTGTTGCAAGGCCTCGTAGTAGTCTTTTTGGTGGGGATCTTCAGCTGAGAGCGCTCTTTTCTTCGCCTCCAGGCGAAAATTTCGAAGGTTGCGGAGTAAGGGCAAGAAAATATCCAGGGTGTCCGCTGAAGGTTTGAGCTGGTTGGAGATCAGAATGGAGGGATAAAGAGAAGCTACGTCACAAGAGATCACCGGCCTGACGATACCGTGACGGAAGACATCGGTGTAGCCGCCGGCAAAAGCTTCCGCCTCGCCCGGTTTGGGCAGGGAATTCCGCTGTCTGAGGTACTCTCTGATGAACAGTGCATTGATTTTTGTGGCATTCCCCCTGACAAATATGTTCTGGTATGAGAAGGGAAAGATACGCGTTTGCAGGAAAAAGGGATAGGCCAGAAGTTCAGACAGGGCTAAAGTTTCTCTGACATCGTCAAGATTATATTGTTTTAATTCCTCAGGTTTGTGCTCATAGTACCATTGGATCTCCTCGGGCTCTATGTACATCCTATCCGGTGCTGCCAGCCCAAAGTGGCGGGCTGCCGCCTTTAGTCCGTAACTTTCCAATTCCCTCGCCACCATGTCATAGTATTGCAGCAGGAAAAGGGTGTCGACCACTTGCCTGCCAAAGATGTCCATGCGGGTGTAGTCGATTACCCGCTCAGCCACGCTGAAGCGAGATCGTCTGATGCGTGGCTCGCTCCCGTCCCTGCCCCACCGGAGCTTGACCCGGTGCATTCGGGCCCGGGTGACTATATATTCCAGATCGAAATTGAACAAATTATGCCCTTCCAGGACATCTGGATCGAACCTTTGTATTCTAGCCCCCAGGGCCTCGAGCATTTCCCCTTCGCCATATTCGGCGGCGAAGAGAACTTCTTCATTGCCGCGATTATCCATTAGGGCCACGGAAAGAATACGGTCCTCAGGGCGGGAGGGATTAGAGAAGGCATAACCAGGAGCCGTTGCCGTCTCTATATCAAGTGCTAGCCTGTGAAGGTCCTTGAAAGCAAGTCCCTTGAAAAGGGTTTTTCCCGTCAGCAGCAGGAACTGGTGCACGGGATCTGAAAGGAAAAGGTAGGGAGCAGCAGGAGAGGATGAGGGAGCCCCAGTTGTCTGGCGGAGATGATTTTTGGCCCTGGTGCAGTCTTGCCAATTTTCGAAAAAGGCCAGAACCTTGAAGGCGTTTGAGGATGAGAGGGATTCATATCTTGATGTCTTGGCGAAATCCTGAAGCAAATTTTCTTCCTCTAACAGGATAAATGGGACAAAGGGTTGATCATGAACTTCCAGCCGATCTCCTGACCGGAGGAAAATGCGCATCGAACCTCCCCCAAAGGGCTCAACCGCCACTATCCCCTCGGTGGGGTCAGCACCGAAGAGGACCTGGTTTTCTTCGAAAAATGGCCCGTTCATCTTCTTCCTCTTAGCCAATCAGAGGCTAGGGTCCCAGCGACACACAGAAGTTATCCGTTATTCGTTATAGGTTATACGTGTGTTCCTCACACAAGCAAGGGTCAATCAATAACCCAAGTCTTAAATTCGAGTTCAACCCGAATAACTGATAACAAATAACTAATAACCTGCTCGTGACTGGTTTGCAAAACTAGAGAAGCGCCAAAACATCTCTCGGATGTTTGACGAGTACTCTCGCCCCGGCATGCTCAAGTTCCTCGGCGGAGCGAAATCCCCACAGCACCCCTACGGCAAACATACCTGCGCCTCGAGCTGTTCTCATGTCAGTGCCGGTGTCTCCCAAATAGAGAAACCGTTCAGGAGAAACCTGGAGCTCCTGTGATATCTGGATTGCCAGAGTAGGATCAGGCTTTTTGGGCACGGATACTTGTGCCCCTGCAACGGGATGGAAGCTCCATTTGGAGAGGATTTCCGTCACCATCTCTTTGGTGGCGTCATCCGGCTTGTTGGATAATATGGACATCTTGAGGTTTCGGTTGGTCAGTTCGTTCAACAATTCGGGGATCCCTTCATAGGGGCGGGTTTTCTTCGCCCAGCGCTTCTTGTACTCCTGACGCATAAGAGATGCACATTTTTTCACCATGGCTTGGTGCCGGTCGTTTTCCGGCAGAGCGCGAAAAGCGAACATCTCGACACCATCGCCCACGAACATCTTGCAGGCCCCGGCATTGTGACCGGGGAAGCCAAGATGATTTAGCGCTATGTTCATAGAATCGGTGAGATCGCCTATAGTGTCTAGAAGGGTTCCGTCCAGGTCGAACAGAACCGCCTTGAACTTCATCTGCCTTACCTTCCTCTGTTCAATCGCTTGACTGTTCGATATCCTCCGGCTCCTGTTTATAATTACATAATCGATCTGGATTCCGAGGGCAATGTATCAATATGTAATGGTGCACGCAAGTGGGGAGGATGGTTTGACTTTCTCTTGCAGGTATGTAGATGTTTTTATTGTAAGAAGAAGCTGTTATACTAAACTGAGATAAGGTTTAGAGGGAGTTCAGAGGCTGTCCGCCATCCCTTCTAAACCTGCATTTGTGATTCTGAGTCCTTCGGCAGGCTCAGGATAAACTCCGCGAAGAATCTCATGGATTCAAACACTTACACCACAGAGATTCTTCGGCTCACGGCTCAGAATGACATCGCCGGACAACCTCTTTAGGAGATTTTGGAAAAATCTACATAACCAAAAGGACATAGGATGCAGTTAGAAATAAAACTTTTTGCAAGTTTGCAGAAATTCATCCCCAATGTGGAGAAACTTGAAGTGGGTGAGAACTGCACTGTACTTGAATTACTCGAAAAAATAGGCATCAAATCCTCTGAAGTAGCCATCACCCTGGTTAATGGCCGACATGTGCAGCCTGAGCAAAGACTGCATGACGGCGAAACGGTTGCAATTTTCCCACCCATCGCAGGAGGATGACTTGGCCAAGATAGCCGATAATGAAGAGCACCTGTCGCAACTGCTAAAGAAACAACTGGAACTCACAGGTGAAGTGGAGAAAGCTATAGAGGTGCTGGTTACCGAAGAGGGTATTCCAAAGCGGATTGCCGAGTCACTGGCTTGCGGTCTTAACCTCTTCCCAAAACGCTACCAACTTAATGCCGGCACCTTCGGGAGTATGGGTCAGAAACAGCTCTTGCGCTCCAAGGTCATGGTTGCCGGCTTGGGCGGTCTTGGTGGCCACGTTGTCGAGCAACTGGTGAGGTGTGGCCTGGGTATTCTGGTAGTTGTGGATGGCGACATATTCGATGAGACCAACCTGAACCGGCAACTCTACTCTGATCTCAACACCATCGGCTTGCGGAAGACAGAGGTAAGCCGAAGAAGAGTTGAAGCGACCAATGACGCGGTGGAGTTTCATTCCGTCGTTCGGCGGGTGGAAGACCTCGAAGATAGAGCCTACGCTGGGGTTAACCTGATTTTCGACTGCCTCGACAGCATACCCTCCAGGCTTCATCTGCAGGAAGTGGGAGAACGTCTCGATATTCCCCTTGTTCACGGAGCCATAGGAGGTTGGTACGGGCAAGTGGCCATTGTCTGGCCAGGAAGTAAACTGCTTAGTAATGTCTACGGGACCAGGCAAAAGGGCATTGAAAAAACCTTGGGTAATCCGCCTTTTACTCCAGCCTTTATTGCCTCCCTCATGGTGAGTGAGGGGATAAAAGTGCTGCTGGGGAAAAAGGAAAGGGATAACGCCGTCCTCTTCGCAGACCTCCTGCAGAACCAGTGGCATCGTGTGACTCTTTAGCCTTACTAGCCATCATCCCGCTGCCACGACAGTATGTGTGGCCGACCTTCCGCCGGCTAGGACAGGGTGGACTAATCGGTAAATCAACATAAGGGCTGGCGTTATTGGAGTGGTTTTGAGCCTGTCGGGTCATCCTATCCTCCGGCCGACGCAGGCAGTGGTCCTCGTGAGAACAAGGCTCATAAAAGGGCTGCTCGGACTTTGTTCCCTTTGCAGCTTACTCTGTCCTTAATCACCACAACAGATGGGCAGATCGTCAAGAGAAAAATGGGGAAACTCCTGTCTAGTTTTTGGATTTACATTGGGGGTATTGAAATGTACTATAAAAGGTCTCAAGCTTCTAGCTGGCAAACTCATCCTTGAAGTCGTTTTCAACTAGAGCCCCTTGTTAAGCCATGAAAGGTTGAGCCTGCGGGCGTGGTGAAATCTGACGGCCAAGCTTTATAAATTAGGGTCCCATTATGAAAGAGGGGCGAGCCAAGCGGAGATGCCCACGAATTCCTGTGTACTTGGACATACGGGTTGATCTGAAAGACGGATCGGCAGTGAAGGGAAAGGTCATAAACCTCAGCACCGAAGGTATCTGCATTAAGACGGACGATCCCATTTTTGCCAAGGAAGAGATAAGCACAGAGTTTTTACTTCCCGACACCCTCAGTTCTGTCCGCTTGGGTGGGGAAGTGGTGTGGTACCGCTTTGATAAGAAAGCTGCAGCAAAGAAGGAGAGGGTTCATTTTTAAAAAGAAGCCCTTCTGATCCTTTTTCAAAAAGGATTGATTACTGAGAAGAGGATGAAGAATTTTTAATTTCTTACTATTAAGTTTTCAACTTCGCTGACTAAGTCGGTCACCATTTCGCCGGCGTTGCCCTGCAGAAAGATGTCGGTTAAATACTCAGTGAGCACGGTTGGTTCAACATTAACCTCAATAATCGTTGCCCCAGCCCCTTTGGCCGTTGCAGGAATGGTATTTGCGGGAGCAACCTCTCCCGAGGTTCCCACTATCAAAAGGACTCTGCAGCTCGCGGCCAGTGCGTAGGACTCCTGTAGGGCCCTCATGGGGATTGGCTCTCCAAAGAACACTACATCTGGTTTGAGAATCTTGCCACAATTGCACTTGGGGGGTATTTGCCCTGCCAGTTCATCTCGATTGTATCGCTGTTTGCACCAAAGACAGGAGAGGGTTTTGGCATTGCCGTGATATTCGATAACGCTGGTAGCACCACCTTCCTGGTGCAGGTAGTCAACGTTTTGGGTGATGATGGTGTGGAGCAATCCCAGCTCCTGTAGCCTGCCCAGCCCGGTGTGGGCTAAGTTGGGACGTGCCCTGGCGAGTAGATGAGAGACCTCTTGAAGCATCTGCCACACTTTTTCCGGGTTAGCTTGAAAGGCGCCAATGGTGCCGTACTCTATAGGGTTGTACCGCTCCCAAAGTCCACCGGGGCTGCGAAAATCGGGGATTCCGGACTCAACTGAGATACCCGCTCCAGTAAGAGCTATAGTCTTCGTTGATTGGCAAATCGCCTGGGCAGCCTTCTTGATTGTTTCTTTCATTGTCTTCTCCGAAATTCATCAAGCATCCGAGCTGGGGGTGCTGAGTTTGGATCACAATGAACCAATCAAAATAGGGGGCTTCAACCCAAGAGCTGGATGGGGGTTTTTAATGCTCCTCAGATGATATAGACTGGAGGTTGTCTAATTTGTCAAGCCTGTAATTTTTCGCTGGCGAAATGTTCCAAGCTCCGGTAGGTTTACATGGTTCTAAAGAAATCGATCCTACAACTTCTGCCCCGCTGGGATTTGGTACAGTTCATTGAAAGGAGGCACGATTTTGCCTGACCTAATAGAGAATTGCTTGACCTCTGCTCTGGTGGCAGCAAAAAAGGCTGGGGATGAAATACTTGAGGTCTATCTCGGTGACATTGATGTTACCTATAAAGAGGATAATTCACCTCTAACCCTTGCTGATATGAGAGCTCACCGGGCTATTTCGGAAATCCTGCCCGCATTATCCCGGAAGGATATACCCATTCTCAGTGAGGAAGGGAAAGAAATTCCGTACCAACAAAGGGCGCAGTGGGAATATCTCTGGCTCGTAGACCCCTTGGATGGGACCAAGGAATTTGTAAAACGACGGGATGAATTCACGGTAAATATAGCCCTGATCGAAAATAACAGACCGGTGGTGGGAGTTGTCTTCCTTCCGGCCGTAGGTTCCTTGTACTTTGCCGCCGAGGGATTGGGTTCTTATAAGTTGGAAAAGATCGAAACAGTTGGCCATCTCCTGGATGGAGCAGGGAATTCTTCAATAGAAACCATAGATCTATCCATGGTGGTGGATGGGGCGTTGAGATTACCCAGCAGTGAGACCGCAGGGAGACGGTTAGACCAGATTAATCTGGTTGGCAGTCGATCCCATGGTCTGGAAGCTTTGTCTGATTTCGTCGACAAGATGAAGGAGAAGTACGACGAGGTGGGATTTGTTCCGGCTGGCAGTGCCCTCAAGTTTTGTCTTGTGGCAGAGGGAAAGGCAGATCTGTACCCGAGATTCGGACCAACTATGGAGTGGGACACTGCGGCCGGTCATTGCGTGGTGGCACAGAGTGGTGGAGTGGTTGTGCAAATGACTGAGAAAACCCCCCTTGAGTACAACAAAGAGGACCTGCATAATCCCCATTTCCTCTGTTTAGGAAAAGAATTCAAAGAGGTTAGCCTACCGCTCTAGCTTCTGATTTCAGTCGATTAATCATTTTAGGGTGTGGATGAAGCTATGCGGCTGAAGATGAGCTTACATCTGGCCTGGATGCTGCTGGTTCTCATGGCGCTCAGCTGTGGAGGGCTTGAGCAGGGAAAGAGCAGGCAGAGAGCCAAAAGTGGGCCTGTAGTCCTACCGGAGAACATCTCTGCCAGGTTGTTGCCTACCCTTGCAGTGGGCTTGGAGTCCTGTTACGTATTCCTCCAGCCTGATGGAGATTCCCCTTTCTTCGGCCCTCTGAATGGGGGAGAACTAGTAAAGAGAGTTGATGGCACAAGACTCTGGACCTTGATCTGGATTCCAAGGCTGAGGATTTCTGGCTGGGTGCGGAAAAATCAGGTTTATCGTGTAAAAGAAAAAACCTCAGAGGAGGACACCGTACCTACGGAATATCTCACCATCCTCAATGTCCTGAAGGCAAGGGTAAACATAAGATCAAGACCATCTACCCGGAGCCGAATTATCTTTAAGGCCAGACAGCGTCAAGAGTTCGTCATGCTGGATGAGAAGGGGGGGTGGTACCAGGTGTGGGTACCACCGCTAAAGCAAAAGGGATGGATAGCAGGGAACATAGCGGTGAAACAGCGCAAAAATAAGTAACACCCTAACTGATTAAGGTTTCAGCTGCCTCGGCAGTTCTTCTAACAATTTCAGTCGCTGTAGCCTTATCGCGTTTGACGATGCCTTCTCCAGCCCTGATAGTGATACGGGTTACTATGGGAGTGATTTTTTTCAGTTCTATGAGAATGTGTAAATCCTCTGCCTGGGCATAAATCTTTTCACCGTCCTCCGCTTCTTGTACCCTCTCAACATCAATTACCATTTTGCATAACGTAACTAGTAGGGCTTTTTTCACCCGATCATAGTTGTAACAAACGGTCCTGGAGACAGGGTCTGACGAAAGATAGTCTGCGCCACTGACAACCCCAGATCCCAAGGTGCTTAAAGCACTTACTGCTACGGCACATCCACTGAGGGTCAAAACAAGCAAAAGGCCCATCATTATGGGCCAAGGCGACTCGTTTCTATTGATTCTCATAGATAACTTCTTATCTACAGGGCAAGTTTATCTTGTCCGGGTTGCCACCCCCGGGGCATTCTAAAAGTAAAACAACTTACCCTCCAAAGATATTTTCTAACCGTTCGAGGTCATTGACCACTCTCCAAGTACCGCCGCCGGACTCCACCCGAGCTCGCCACTCTTCCACCCTTTGAAAATAGTCCCGGGGGTCAACATTGTCGCTTTTGCGGTATTGACAAAATGTTCCACCTTCTGTTTGAAGAGGCGTTTCTGTTGGTTGGCTACCGATGGGCGCTTGTCAAAGGTCATTTTTGCTACTATGTCCTTTTCACTGAAGCTGCCGCTGTCGATGCGGGCCACCGCCAGGCTGTCTCCAGGTTGCAAAGTCCCCAGAAGGTAACTGATGATCGCCTCAGCGCGCTTGAGCTCCTTCTTGTAAGTACCAGAAGTGTCCAGCAGCATGTAAACTCCCCTGGAGTGGCTTGTCGTGCTAGGACAGCCCCAGAGCAATGCTGCAGAAATTATTAGGCCTAGTGCCAGATATCTCTTCATCACGATGCCTCCTCTTCTACGATAATCTCAGGTCGATGCCGTCTTTTGTCTCTGATTAGGTTCTCTACCCACAACGGTGGGAAGATGAACAGGTCGTAAAGATTAACCAGCAATTCGCCCAAATAGCGGCTTATATTTCCTAGCAGGCGGAAGAAGAAGGCAAGCCACCGCAGGACAGCTGTACTGACGACCCCCAGTACAGTACGTGAAGAATGAACAAAGGACTCGAGTGGTATGGCAACAAAGGTGAGAGCAAAGGGTAAAACAAAGCCCATTACCATCTGTCCAATTGTGGGAATCCAACTGTTAATTGCAATACCGGTTGCTTCCACAGCGGCGAGTGATTGCCTCAAAGCCTGTATATCTGCGGCGATCTGATCCCGCATGTAGGCCAAGGCCGATTCAACGCTGGCCAGGACCAGGAGAATGCTGAAAGTGATCCAAATCATCCGGGTGCGCATCTTGTCATCCATTTGCCCTATGATGGGAAATAACCTGGTGATGCGCAGCGATTCCATCAAATAGATGCCCATGGCGACCTCGACTAGAATAATCACCATCGCGGCAACGTTGGCGGTCTTGAAACTGCCGATGTAACTGCCTCCTCCCACCATCTCCGACATAGGAAGGGCAATAAGGTTGAAGTTGATTACCGCTCCCCCTATGGCGATAAGCAGAACAAAACCGGAAATAAAAAACTGGGTAAGGGACGAAGCAGTCAACATCCGTGCGGATTTATCCGTCTTAGCCCGGATTTCTTCATATTCGGCCATGCGGTTGTCAATCACATTGGCTCGCTCATGCAGGCCGGTTATGGTCTTGCCTACTTGCTCCAAGGTCTGGGCCATCCGGCGCCAATATGGCATCATTTTCTTCAGCAAATTGTGCCGCACAGCTACAGACTTGCGGTATTCTTCCATGGTCGCCTTGTACTGGGATACCGAGGTCTTGTTTATTTCGTTTAAAATATTGGCGACCGTTCCATCACCGTGGGATGGAATATTGGCCACTGCCTCCACCGCAGATACCCAGGCGGGTGGTGCAGGCGGCGTCTCGGAACTATCCCTATAATCCTCATCAATTTTGGTGACATGGTCGGACAGGGCGCGGTGCAGCGTGGGATAGCCGCTGAGGTCTCGCTTTACCACGGAATTGACGCGGTGGAATTCTCGTTCAATCAAACTCTCTACTGATTCGATTCCAGCACTGAGCAACACTTCCTTGTTGCGCTGTACTAGCTTTTGCTCCGCCAACATAATGGAGCGAGACATCAAGCGAAAACCATGATGAAAAACCCGAGCCAGGGAGTATATTGCTCTGTGCGCTGGTGTTCGCGCCAGATATAGCAAAACCACCATGACCACAATCCATATAAGCATGGATATGACTGGGGACCCCGGCCAAATTATGAGTAGTTTAGTCAAGGACATGAGAGCCTCCTCTTTTTTTCAGCGGTCCTTCTGCCTGGGCAGCAGACCGGTGGTTCCACCTCTGGTGGGGCAAAAATTAGCAAGATTTAATAATGGGCTCGTTGAGCCTTGTGTCTTTTTTTGTACTTCCCCAGGTGCAATTTCATTCAAGCTCATTTGGTTTGAGCCAAAGCCTGACAGAAGCTGAATTTACAA
>JARRNM010000069.1:0-15661 GCA_037384945.1 Deltaproteobacteria bacterium | reverse complement strand
ATGTGGGGCAAGGGTACGGGAATGGGCGTTCCTCGCATTCCCCAGATGTCGTTGTAGTTTACCCCTGCTGCCTTTACCTGGAAAACCACTTGATCGGGCTTCGCTTTTGGCTCATCGATTTCTTTCACCTGCAGGATTCGCTTAAAATCATCATCCGGGGCATATTCTTCGTAGACTACGGCTTTCATCTGCTCTCCTCCTTCTCTCTAGTTGTTGTCCATCCGGAAACCCTCTCCTCGGATGTCATTCTGAGGAAACCACTCATCTAGGGGAATAATGACATTACCTTTTTGCCCTCATCTTGATGAATTTGGCTAAATTCTTGAGGTTGAACTGCCCAACCAGAAGGGTGGCATTTGCTGCCAAGTCTGCAAGACGGTCATGTGCATGAATAACCTCAGCCTTACCTCTCCCTTCTATCTTGTCTAGTGCCGAGCCCAACTCATCCCGAATAGACTCCAGCTCTGTTATTAACCCCAGGGCAACTTTATTGAGCTTCGCCATCCCCGCGTCCTTTTACGCTTAACTGCCTCCTGAATGGACTTGATCTTTTTCTTTGGGTTCGCCCGAACCACACTGAGGCCCCCTTCATGAGGCTAGCACAGTTTTCAATTTCCCGTTGATCCAGCATTCCACAAAATATTGCCGGCATTGGCCACAGCGAAAATAATAGCTTTCTACACCCCCTCTGTACTCTGCTCTTGGATTCAGAAGCCGTACGCTGTTTCCCTGAGCACCACAAAAAATACATCTCTTATTTTCAGACAAATGGTCTTTGTAGCCGTCCACAGACTGCCTCTCCCCTGGCAAAGAAATCTTACTTCTTAGGGGTAAGCCAAGTTTCAAGAACTTTGTCGGACCAAAAGGTTTAAGACATAAGGGGAGGATAAGTTTTATTTGACTGATTTTGCCTTGTCCCTGTGCCTTGCGCCTTGAGCCCTGCCCCTTGGCTGCAGCTCAAGCCAAAGTACTGGGCATTTGGATTCTTTCATGCTTCCAGGCCCTATCTCGTGGCAGATAGGGCTCCACACTCCTTTTCATACAAGAGTACTTGATGTTAATCTTCTCTCTCAGCCTAACGGTTCCTAAGGCCTGTTTCAATTACCTCGGAGATTATCTCTCGTCAGTCCAATCGAATTGTCCCTTAATTTGAAGTGCATCCGCGAATTGCTCGGACGGACCTCAATTCACGGTTGTTTTATCCCCTCTAGGGCGAATTCTTTCTTCTTTATCCTCTGCAAGACCTCAATGCTGTTCCTGTATACCTCCAGTATTTCATCCACGGCCTTGATTGATTTATCCATTTGGGCCACAGCCGACCGATCCGCTATTCTCGAGTGTGCAGCTTGGATAGATTGTAAGCTTGAAATGGTGCCTTTTATGACATTCTCAAGTTCTAAGATTCGATTATCAATAAACTGCAACTTGAACTCTTTCTTTAAAGCCAACACAGCCCCTAACAGATTACCTTCGAAATATGCGACCGTAGCGATATACTTCATCTCTGTTGCTGCAGCAATCATCATATCCTCTTCCGGGCTAATATTACCTTCTTTGATTTTTACGATCTTTAAAAGATCGTCTTTTGTGGCAAATAACTGTTGTGCCTTATCACCCAGTTGAAGTGACTGCATAACCAAAGCAGCTTTTGTTGCCTCCAATCGCCGGGCCTTCTGTTGAGCCGCAGGAGAGCTGTTCGCAGGAAGGATAGTAACAAAGAGCAGAGATAGTAAAACCTTTTTCATCTTAGCACTCTCCTTACTCTTTTCTCTCCCTTCCAAGTGGGGAATCTCACCTTGCCTAGCTAGCCCAGTGCAGACCGGAGAAAGTGCCGCAACGGATTTCAGCAGTATTGATCTGTCTAGCCCGGATGTTTCATGAATTGCTGTTGCGAGACCATGGAGATGGCTGTGCCACCGGGCAACCGTCCCGCGGTATCGCGGGATTGGATCCGGAACGTGCCTGAATGGCACGTCGCAAGGTGCGACACCCAAGGACGCCCGGAAAAACTGGCATATCCGTGGTCGCAGTAAGCCATTCATGAAACATCCGGGCTAGTATTTAGTTAAATCGATTTAGAGAAATCTGTAGGCTAGGTTACAGGAAGGAATGAACGGGTGCAACAGGAAAAGGTGAGGTCCGGCAGGGAAAAAAATCCCCCACCGACTCTCCTGTGCCGATGGGGGACTAGGGAAATGGTATGGGTGGGCTATAAGCCCACCTCATCGGAATTTTTATGCAAACATGGTGCCAAAGGGATGAAGGAAAGAGCTAGTCCGGATGTTACTTGAATTGGTGTGACGAGACCGCGAAGATGGGCGTGCTCCCCGCCACCTCGCCCGCCATACGAGCAAGACGAGGCGGGCGGGCCACCGGATTGACGTTTGCGGAATACGGAATGGGGATTGAAAATTTGCTGAAAAAATCAGCGACAAGGGGGTTCCCAGGTTCGTGGTCCGCCCGAGGCGGATTAATAAAACATCCGGGCTACTTCGAAAGCCCCCTGGCAATCAAGGATTGAAGAAGCCTCCGGTCACCTGGCGAGATTCCTGAGAACTGGACGCCGATACCTGAGCCTGGTGTCTTGTCATTCATTGTCATCTGGAAGCTGTCTTCTAAGCCTGACGGGTCCTGGCAGAAAACAAAGGCACCACTGGTGCTGATGTTGTGGGTCTCCCCATTTATTGATCCACTACTGGTTTGGATTAGGACGGGCCATTTTACCTTGGCTCTAGGCTGGCCGCGACTCTTGATTCCCAAGACCATATCTACTTACCCGTCTCTCAGGACCGGTTGAACCTTTCACTGGAGGCCCCAAAAAGGATCACTTTGTTCAATCGTTGATTTTTTTCCTGAGCTTACCAGAGCATTTGAAAGTCACCACTTTCTTTGGCGGTAGCATTATGGGATCACCAGTAAGCGGGTTCCTCCCGATCCTCTCTCCTCTCTCACGGATAGAGAACTTCCCGAAACCGCTTATCATGACATCCTTCCCCCCTTCGAGGGACTCCTTGATGATTTCGAAAAGAGCTTCAACCATCCTAGCGGATTCTTTCTTGTTGCGACCTAACTGATTGTGGACCTGTGCGGTGATTTCTGCTTTGGTTAGGGTCATGACGAGTATCCTTTGTTAAAGACTGGCTCCCAAGCCCTGATATTTCGTGCATTGCTGAGGTGAGACCGCGAAAATGGGCGTGCCTGCCCGCCATGCGAGCAAGGCGAGGCGGGCGGGCCATCTGGCAACCGCAATCTGCATGCTTTAATCACTACCTCTCATTTTAGTTCTCGTTAGCGACGGTTCCGCAATGCCAGATGAACCTGACGCCCACTCCATTTGAGCTAGCCTCGTTCTCGCCAGCGCAACCATCTGACCTTACCACTTGTGCCCTAACTGTGAGGGAGTGCTCCGTGTCTGGGATGTTGATGGTTAATGCGACAATCTCATTCAATCGCAGCGGTTCGGAACATCTGATAAACGCTCCCTGCACGCTGAGATTCTTCATCTCTCCCTGAATGGTCCCCCCAGTTGTAACTGCCGAAACAGGCCACCTAACTTCAGCTCTAGGATATGTTCGTCTATCGCCGTATATCATCTTGCTCTCGCTCTTTTTCCCTGACCTCTCATGGCCCAATTTAGATTCCAAAAAAGAGTAGCAATCACAGAAACATACTTTACTTTCAAAGCTTTAGGTCATCAAAAAAGCAAGATGCATGCCAAATTATCAAAATTAAAGCAAAAAATGATCTTACGGTTACTTCCCATGATAACCAGGCAGGGAAAAGTGGAAAAATCTTCCCACCATTGGTAGGGGATTACCCAACCATTTTCGCACTCTAACCCCACATGTAACAGATAACTATTTGAAATATTAGCCATAAACTAAAGTTAATCGAGTTGGTACGATTCGTGTTAACTGTATTTGTTTATATCAGCGCCAACAGGTGGAGTTGCACCAGAAAAGGTTGTCATTAAAACAATGAAGATACAAGATAAGTCGGGTATCCGGAAATTGCTGGAAAGATATAGAGCTATCTTTCGCACAGAGGAGAACCGCAAGTATTACGGGGAGGAAGACTACAGAAAGGCTGAAAGGAAGTTCCTGAAATATGCCCTGGAGCAGCGCAGGATCGAGATCCAGGAGGACCTTTTCGAATAAGCTGCTACCCCCTTAAAAACTAAGAATAAACATTGACAATAATGTTTATCCCTGCCTAAACATTGTCATTGATTACCTCTCGCAGCTTCCCGGAGTATTTGAAGGTCACCACCTTCCTGGGGGATAAAAGCATGGCATCCCCGGTTTGAGGATTCCTGCCCTTCCTCGCCCGCTTATCCTTCACCGAGAACTTACCGAAGCCGCTTATGAGGACATCGTCGCCACTTTCCAGAGAAGTCTTAATGTACTCGAAGAGGTGATCTACTATTTTGAGAGATTCTCTCTTGGTGTAGCCCACCTGGTCGCTAATAGTATCCGCAATATCAGCTTTGGTGAGAGTCATGGTTTTTTCCACCCTTCTTTCCTTTCTCCTCAGTTAGTCTTTTAACCCTTATTCCTCTACTGTCGCCAGTTTTCTTGAGCCACGAAGGAGCTCTTACATGCAGGGCAAGTGACTCTTTGCCCTACCCTGGCCCTTAACAAAATCCTGGCCCTGCACTTTGGACACACTCTTATTAAACGGAGCATGATATTGACCTCCCTGCTAGGCAAATTTGCAGCCTTGTCCGAGGCCCATGCCAGTCAGAGAGGATTTTGCTTGCAAAATTCAAGCCATAGAACCATCCGCATATACAAAGCTGGATTGGAGGTTCCAAACCGGCTAATTGATCAGTCCCATATGGGAACTTTTCTTCTAGCTAATTAGTTATTGTTCAATTTGCTTCGATCAGCAAGTTGACTACTCTGGAGTAATAATTTACAAAGACTGAGGGATTTGATGCGCTCTTAATACCCAGCCTTCAGCTTGAAGCGAATCATAAGATGGCCCGAAAAGAATTATTCTTGTTTTTAATATTTTTACTGTTGTTCAACCCACCTCTTTATGCCGAGCAAGGAAGTGTTATTCAAACAGATGATCTAGTTGTTGTATTCGAAGAGCCATTGAGGTTTGTTGCAAATGAAGCCGTCAACATCTTTCCCACGATAAAAAATGATTTAGAGAGTAGCATGAACTGGACTCTGGATTTCCGTCCAACATTGGTGCTCACCAACAATCGGGAGAGATTTGAGGAAATGACTGGGAGCAGAATTGTCGCTGCTTATGCCGTTCCTCAAAGGAACCTTATGGTGATCGATTGCACGAAGATGGAGACCGTCCCTTTCAGTCTCGGAACAATAATGAAGCACGAACTGTCTCATTTGCTTTTACATAGCAAGGTAAAGAATGGCAGGCTACCTAGGTGGCTGGATGAGGGCATTTCCCAGTTGGCCAGTGACGGCATTGCAGAGATAATGATGAGCAGAAAGGGATCGATTCTCGACAAGGCTGTCCTCGCAAAGAAGCTGATGCCCATAGAAAGCTTGAACCTAGCTTTCCCCCGGGATGAAGATTCCCTTCTGCTGGCCTATGAGGAGAGCAAGAGTTTTGTTGAGTTCATCACCCATGAATTTGGCCAAAGGGGAATTCAAGACCTCCTTGGCAATCTGCGGGCGGGCAATGAAATAGACGGGGCAGTTTTAAAAAGTTTTTCAGTTCCCTTGCCGGAACTCGAGAGAAGATGGCATATCTACCTCAGCAAAAAGATCACCTGGTTCTCTTACCTGGCGAATAATCTGTATGTGATCCTCTTTTTTGGCGCGGCATTGATAACTATCGCCGGATTTGTCAGGATGATGATTAAGAAAAAAAGGTATGGGGAGGACGAATCTGGCCAAAACGGTTAGGGCTTTGCGAGCGAGACATGCGGGAAAAGTGGGAAAGGCGAGAAAGGCTATTGTCCTTTCAGGTCTAATATCTTTTCTCGTCCGCCTAGCCTGCTGTCATCAGTCTTCTGTCGTCTGAGCTTTGCCCTCAAGTCTAAGCAATGACAGAATCACTGCAAGGTTAGGGTGGAGAGCTAGATAAATCAGGGCTAGCAGAGGAAAATGAATCCATAAAGGAGTGAGTAGACCGCAAATTATAATGACCGCAGAACGACTACCCTTACCAGCATATTCCGGCCGCTGGTAGTCAAGCTGTAAACTGGTTGCCCGGGCGGTGGCATAGCTCACCTGGCTCGAGCCGGCGGCTGCCAGACCGGCAATCACAATCAGCCAGGAAGAGCTCAACACTATCACTCCCATGCTCAGGCCCAATGAAAAGCGAAGGCAGTGAATAAGCATTCCGAATATAAGAGAAAAATCCATGTAGCGGTCTAGCACGGAGTCCAGGAACGCACCCAGAGTGCTCTCCCTGCCGGTTAGCCTCGCCACCTGACCATCAACCCCATCCAGAACCTGGGCTGCTGCTGCCAGGAGCCCACCCGCCCAGGCAAAACCCAGCCCGAAGGCGATTCCGCCGCAGATTCCCAGGCTTGCGGCGAAAAAAGTCAGCACCGTGGGTCGAACATCCGGCATCATCCGCACCAGAATAGTCGACACAGGTGCCGACAGGTAAACTTTGATAAATCTCAGCACGAAGCGATCGGTGGGTTTCGTTTTCCAGATCATACTTATTTCCCTCACTATTGGTGCAGAACCTAATCAAGGCAGACATCCTCTACCGGGCAGGATCAATAGACTAAGAGGTCGGAGGTCAGAAACTAGGTTATCTGGGATTTCGAATTGACAAAAGATGCAAACCACAGGGCCCAAGGCTCAAGGAAAGTCGTTAAAACCGTTGAAGTCGTTAAAGTCGTTCAAATCGTAGAAGTCGTAGAAATCGTAGAAGTCGTAGAAGTCGTAGAAGTCGTAGAAATCGTAGAAATCGTAGAAATCGTAGAAGTCGTAGAAATCGTAGAAATCGTAGAAATCGTAGAAGTCTGCACGGCAGCTAATAAGGGCAGATGGTACACTCCTAGCCCATCCCCTGTAAAGGGCAGAATTCTCGCCCAGTACATAATAACGAGGCAAAAGCATACATCCCCGCTGCTAAGGGCAAGACGGGGATGAGAGGCAAGAGGTCGGAGATCAGAAATTAGGTTATTTGGGATTTCGGATTGACAAAAGGCGCAAGGCGCGAGACACACGGCAGTAAACACTTTTTTTCCTTGTGCCGTGAGCCTTGAACCGCATGCCTCTTTGGATTCTGGCTACTTGCCACTGATTATTTGTCTTGATAGTCTATGGCGATGCCAATGGACTTTGACCTGACTCAGAAAAACGGATCTCGGAGATTCAAATGAACTCTCTTTCTGAGAAACTCAACGAGATATACGAGCTGTTGCTGGAGGCTTACGGCCCCCAGCACTGGTGGCCGGCGGAAAGCCCCCTGGAGGTGTTGGTTGGAGCCGTGCTTACCCAAAACACCAATTGGCAGGGAGTTGAGAAGGCCATGGCAAACCTAAAGCGCCATGGTCTGCTCGATCCACTCAAACTCCAGGCCACGTCCATTGATGACTTGGCGAAGTTGATCAAGCCTGCCGGCTATTTCAACCTAAAGGCACGTAGGCTCAAGAACTTGATCGGATTTATAAACGAGGCCTACTGCGGTAATCTCGAGAATATGGGCAGGGTGGAGACCAGCGGGTTGCGAAGGAAGCTTTTGGCCGTCAACGGAGTGGGGCCGGAAACGGCCGACAGTATTCTGCTCTATGCCTTGCAGAAACCGGTATTCGTGGTGGATACCTATACCTACCGGGTTATGAGCCGGCACGGCCTGGTTGGTGAGGAGGTTGGCTATGACGAATTGCAGGAATTGTTCACCCAGCATCTGCCATTAGAAGTAAAACTGTTCAACGAATATCACGCCTTGTTGGTGAGAGTGGGAAAGCTCCACTGCCAGCGCAAACCCCGCTGTCAGGGGTGCCCCCTGGAGCCCTTGCTGCCCTAGGCGGGCAGCTCAGGAGCTGGCAGCTGGCAGGAGGCAGCTGGCAGCAGATCACTAGGCACTATGTACCGAGCACTAAGCACTTTTGTAATTTTGGATTGCGGATTTGGAAATGAGAGAATTAGAAAATTAGAAAATTAGGAAATTCGTTAAAACCGTAAAAGTCGTAAAAATCGTAGAAGTCGACAATTCAGCTCATAGCTCACGGTTTCGTCAATTGGTCGATTAGTCAAATGGTCGAATGGTTGAACAGTCAAACCATTAATTTGCCGCTGAGGCCATTCAGAACTATTTGACCATTCGATAAGTTAACGATTTGACTTGCTGTTTCTTGTTAGTTGTTAGCTGCTTGCTGTAATCTGTCGTCTGCCCTCTGTCCTCCTATTTCATAATTTGCCCGAGCGGTAAATGGAGACGATCAGCCAAATTCCTAGGATGGTGGCAATCACATAGCCGACCACACCCAGAACGGTAGTGAGAGACACTGGCCCCAGGCCGAGAAATTCTACGTTGAATACAAGGACCTTCTGGGCTGAGTTGAGCACCATAGCGGCAGCAATGATGGAGGCAGAGATCACCAAGCCCACGGTTAGCCGATTAAGGCCTTTTTCAAACTTAATATCAAGCTGCTGAAACCCTTCGTGCCATATCTCAACTCTTTGTTTGCCCTTGGCCACCTGTCTGAGTATATCGTGGACAAACTTGGGCATAACCTTAGCGTATTTACCCATATATCGGGTGTCCCTGCCGATATTCTTAAAGATCTTTTTTGCGTCATAGCCCCGCTCGAGTAGCTTCTTGGCGTAAGGTTTGGTGAACTCCAGGAGACTTGCGTCGCTCTCCAGAATCTTCCCGAGTGCTTCAGTCTGAACAAAGGTCTTCAACAGGAGTAAAAGGTTCCTAGGTAACTGGATGTGGTACTTAAAAGCCAGAAAAATAATCTGATCATAGACATCTTTTACCGATATAGATTGCAACGAACGGCCGTAGAAAGCTTCACTGACATCTTTCAGATCAATCCTGAAGCTATCCAGATCTATCTCTTCTTCATCGATGAGACCCGCATCCAAGAAGGCATCCATCAACATGTCGTAGTCGTGCTCGGCATATCCCATAAAAATGTTTGCTATTTGCCGCATGGTCTCTTCGTCCAGATAACCCGTAATACCGAAGTCAACCAGGCTCACCCGGCCATCGTACATCACAATGGTATTGCCAGGGTGAGGATCTGCATGGAAGAAGCCGAATTCCATCAGCTGCCTCGAAAAGGAGCGCAAACCTATTCTGGCTACCTCCTTTGGATCGATGCCATGGGCCTTGAGTTCATCGACGTGATCCATCTTTATGCCATCGATCCGTTCCATCACCAGGATCGATTTGGTAATATAATCCCAGTAGACCTTGGGAATGTACAGCTCATCAACCTCCCTGAAGTTGTGGGCGAACTTCTCGATACTGCCGGCTTCAATGAGCATGTCAATTTCTTTGAAAATAGTCCGCTCGAATTCCCGCACCAGGTTGGTGGGCGCCAGGACTCTGCCCAAGTCGAACGACTTCTCTATCTTATCAGCCAGATAGTACATCAAACGAATATCTTCCCTCACTTTCTTGGCTATGCCGGGGCGAATGACCTTGACCACGACTTGCTCACCGCTGGGCAGGGTTGCGTGATGAACCTGGGCCACCGATGCAGCGGCAAAAGGTTCCCGGTTGAATGCGGAGAAAATCTCCGTCACCGGTTGCTTTAGTTCTTGCTCGATAACCTTTTCAACCTCCGAATAGGGAATGGGAGGAACTCGATCTTGTAATTTCCTGAGTTCGTCAATGTAATCGGGTGGGAAAATGTCCGGACGGGTGCTCATTAACTGCCCCAATTTGATGAAGCTGGGCCCTAGCTCCTCCAGACTCAACCTCACCCGGCGTGGCGAGAGAACTCCGGGTCTAATAGTCGTGGGCTTGACCTTGCCTGGTTCCTCCTGCTTTTCTCTGCGGCTTACAAGCCGCTCGACCACATCTCCGAGACCGTGTTTGATAAGTACTCTGGCTATAGTCCCAAGTCGCCTCACTCCCTTGAATCCTGCTGAAGCCCTAAACAAACCCATGATAATCTACCTCTCCGGGCCCATATTTTGAACTGGGGTAACTGATTTACCATTCGCCTGGCAATAGATCCTCACTGTTGAAAATGTCACAGCGAACCCTGTTGGCAAGGGTCACTCGGGGAATTTCAGCAGGCGAGCGGTTCCCCCCTCCCGCCCGGGCAAGACCGTCCACCTTTAGTCGCCTCCTTGGCAAAAGAGGGAGCCTCATTGTTACACAACAGGGTTTTTAATTGTACACTAAAATTAGGGGGGGTGAAATCAAGATTGGTAAGTACCTGTGAATGTGTCAGGGCAAAAGAGCGGACCTACTGACAGCGGTTTCTCAGTAAACAGTACGCAGTAAACCTTATGCGAGAAAACCTCGTTACTCTATCACCACCAGGGTAACCCTGCGGTTTTCCGCCCGGCCGTCTACAAAGTCATTGTCCGCCACGGGTTTCAATTCCCCGCAGGAAAACCCGTTCATCTGCTGCAAAGAAAGGCCATATGTTTGATGAAGGTAGCCCATTACCGCCCTGGCCCTGTTCAAGCCAAGCTGAAAATTGTACGACTCTTCGCCGAAACCATCCGTGTGCCCTTGCAACTCGATAAAGAAGTTCTTGTTAACTTCCAACAAGGGTTGGACTACAGCATCTATTGCCTCTTTGGCTTGTGCTGAGAGCGAGTAGCTGTCGAAAGCGAAGTGAATGGCCCCATCGTACTGGGTGGCTCCGCCATACTTATTATGTGTCAGCTCTTGCGCCCTTGCCAGTGCCATTTCAAGATTTGTGCAGGGCTCAATTATCTCTTCTGCCTTCTCCTCCATGGCTGCCTGTTCAAAGGTTTCCGTTTGCACCGGCCCCTTGCTGGCACACCCGGTAAAACCAATTGAGACTATGCTCAAGACGCCTATGGCCACGAGTGTCAATCTCATGACTTTTCCTCCTCACCTCGGAAGCTTCTCGACTGTGGATTTTTTCCTGATTCCCAACCACAGAGATTCATTGCAAAAGGCATGCCTAGCCTGGATATTTCATGAATTACTGTGGCGAGACCGCGAAGATGGGTGTGCCACCGGGCAACCGTCCCGCGCTGCCGCGGGATTGGACCCGAGGCGTACCTGAACGGTACGTCGCAGAGTGAGCTTGTCCTGAGCCTGCCGAAGGAACACCCGAGGACGCCCGCAAGGACGGTCATATGCGTGGTCGCAGTCACGCCAGGGCGTGAATTCATGAAATATCCAGGCTAGTCCGGATGGTTGCCGAATTGCTCTCCCCGGACTTCGAAGACAGGGCGTGCATTCATAAGACGTCCGGGCACAGGTAGGGTAAAGCAGACTTCCGTACCTTTCACCCTTCGACCGTTTATGGAGTATAGCTTTTTCGTTGACTTCAATATTGTAACCGTGGTTTATTCTCTTTAGGGTGACATCCAGAATTTCTCCAAGAGTTGCTCACATATCGTCCGGCTGGCACCCTTACTTTAAGTAAACCTTTCACTGCTGGTATAGTAAAGTGAACTCAAGACCGGATAGTTATTGACTGGTTCAATCCCTCGAACTGACTGTTTTACCGAATTGGAGGCGGTAATATGGTGACTGGTGGAGGTGATCGCGGGGGTCCACGGGTCAAAGTTAAATGGCCTGTAACGGTTAATACAGAAAAAGGTTATATGGAAGGGGTGACCCTCGACCTTGGCACGGACGGCGCTTTTGTCTCATGTGCCAAGCCTCTCAGATTAAACGAAGTCTTCGACATGGTCATCACCGGTCCAAATCAAACCATCGAGGTAAAGGCTGAAGTGATCTGGTCAAATATCTACGGGCCGGATGACGACATCACCCCTCGGGGCATGGGGGTCCGCTTCCTGAAAATCTCGGGCAAAGATCGCAGGGCCATAGCACAGGCCGCTCTGGAACACCTGAGTTCGGGAAAGGTCGACCCCGGGGCATTAAAAGCCTTTCAAACTTTACTCATAGATCCGGACGAAGGCTCTAAAAAGTGATTGCCATGTACCAAACCTTTTGCTCAGAGGAAAAAGCATCGGCGTAATGAGGGTGTAAAAGGGTTGATCAAACTGCAAGGGAGGGGAGGTCATGAGAACTCTTAGGTATGTTAGCTTGGTTTTCCTGCTGGCTTTCTCGCTACTCACAGGTTGCGAGACTACCCGCAAGCTCACAAGTTCCTTTTCCGGGACTTCGACCACGGACGAACTACTCGCCCAGGTGCCTACCGAGAAGCAGAAGGAGGTACATGAGGCCGCCTTCAATTTACAGATGGCTGAAGAGAAGCTGGAGCTTGCTGGAATGAAGGCCGAACTGGCTTCTTTGCAGGAGAAATATGCCGATTACCAGGAGGAGATGGCAAATAAATACCACGAGATAGCCGAGGTAAAGCTGGACCTTGCCAAACTGGAGGCCGTGGACAAGGCAAATCTGGGTGAAAAGGAAGATAACATAAACAAGATTGCCGACCTTAAGGCCAGAATACTCAAGATTGAAGCAGATAATATCAGGATAGAGGCAAAAAGGGATACTACAGAACAAAAAATCAAAGATTTGACCATACAAATTGAAGAGCAGGAGACCAAAATCACCAACCTCGAGGCTGCCGGAGTCCCGGAGCCAGTAAGCAGTGAGATGGGGAAAAAAGACGAAGGACCGGAAGAACAAAAACCCGGTGAGACAAAAACCGAGGAACCGTAAAAGCAGCCTTAAGGGCATAGGGCATGGAGCATGGGGCATGGAGTTAGAATATTTTGAATCCTGACTTACCGATTTATAAATGATTAGAGGTGACTTGCGATCTCTGACATCTGAACTCTGACTTCTGCCGTTTGCTCGCTGGCGACTGTCTTCTGCCTGCAGAATAATTGCTGCATGCTGCCAGCTGACCGCTGGCTGCTGATAAGGGAGGTGATAAGCATGGCCATTCCTTTGCGTTACGATATAGCCGAATCGCCCTTGACTTATAATGGACGATACGATCCCAGGGTGTTGAGTAAGGAGAAAATCTCCACTTTCAATCTCAGACACAAGGAGGTGCTGGGATTTTACGGCCTCCAATTAGCCAAAGGCACGGTGTTTATCATCGATGACCAGGTGAACGGACGTTCCAATCTCGGCGTATTCAGAAGCAAGCAACTCCGCCAAGGAGTCGTACTGGCAGCAGCCCTCCCCGCAGCCGCTGTTGTTCTCGACGGCTTCGCCGCCTTGTCAAAGGTGTCCAAGGAAGAGCAATCCAAGTCATTGATAAATAAGCTTAAAAGACATAATGACCGAGTTGCGGCTCAAATCATGAGTGAGGTGCTGCAAATCACCACGGAAACCTTCGATGTAGGAGAAGAGGTGATTATCGAAAGCGCCATAACCGAGGGGGTAAGGGTAAAGCCCGGATTGGAGGCAGGTGGCAATCCTACCATCCCAGTTGGTGCCCTCTACGGCAAAGAAACGCATTGCAGCCGCTACGGCCGTGGACTGAGCAAGGAAGTCACCCGCCTTTCCATGGGCTCCGACGTGATCGACGGTACGGGAAAGTCGGTCAAGGGCCTTCACAGCTCGCTCACTGCGCTTTTTATCACCGAGTCCGATTTCAAAAGACACTTGCCCGATATCTACGTAGAGCGTTGGATGGCCGGTTCCATGTTCCCCGAATTCAATCCGAGGGACACCGACTTGCGGGAGGAGACTCAAATAATCGCCGACGCCTGCAGGGTAAAAGACCTATCTCAAATGTGCGCTTACTTTCTTGACCGGCCCCGTCATCACCCGGCAATGGACGAACTGAATTCTATGGGTGTGGCTACTCCATTCGACAAGGACGGGGACCTCTTTCCGGCTGTGGTTATGGGACTCGAGGGATTACGGCTGCCCGACGGCCGCGGTTTCCACAGCATGATTGGCGAGATTGGCGGCAGTGCGGAGTGGACGGTTGGGGCCTTACCCCTGGTCTGGAGAGGGGGCCAGAGCCTGGGCATGCTCACCAGCCAGAGTTCTTTGACTAGAAAAGATCTTTCCCCGCAAGAACTCTGGGACGAGCGTTTTCATTACACTGAAGAGGAGCTTATACTTCTTCAGGACGCCCGCTTCGAACAAAAACCCTTTTTTACGGTGTACGATCTAATGGAACGACCCTTCGCTGGTGGGGTCAGCGCTTTCGGCGCCATCTCGGACAACTACTTTTTCCCTCCCCTCGAAGGAGTAAAAATCGATCGCGATAACAACTTGATTTCCACAAATACCCTCATGGTGAACTCGCTGGGAAACATTGAGCATTGGCAACTCATTTTTAAAGCCGTTGACGGTATCGGCGATGCAGCCAAACTGATGGAGTCACCCAAGACCAAACTACGGGGCCGCGACAAGTCTGAAATTAAGCAACAGGTCAAGGCCATGGCAGATGACCCGACCAACCGCTTCAGACTCAAACAATTCTTTGTCAATGAGTATTACCCGGCTATAATTCACACCGATGGCAAGATGGTTGTCCTCGAAAAAACGGTGGAGGCCCTCATAGCCAGGGGGGCTTTAAGCGACCACGACAGCGAGATTGTCAAGGCAGTTGTGGAGTATTTCCCTGAATGGTTTGCCAGTCAGGCTTAAACCTCATGGGTTATGAGCTCGCCTCATGAAGCATCCGAGCCCGGATGTTTCATGGATTCCTCTGACGAGAGGAGAATAGAAATGACTTCAGGTCTCATGGCTACGATCGGTGTATTTGCCTTGGTAGGACTGTTCGGCCTGGTCATCTTGCATGATCGAAAAAAGATTAAGCAGGAAGAAGGTCCTGCCCGGACCACTACCATACAAACTTTTTTGCCATGGTCTCTGCCGTGCATTTGTGGCGTATACTTTTGTGGTGGGACCATACCGTCGGCGAGCGATTTGCCCCGTTCCATGGGGGGCATATTTTACTGGGGTATGCCGCCTATAATTACCAGGAAGGTAATGGTGGTTTACCCGCGCCATTCTCAGTGCCCCATCTAACTTCGAGGTTTCAGGTTTCGGGTTTCGGGAAAAACAAACACAAGAGCTGAAACCTCAATTCTGAGTTCTGGATTCTGACTCCCCGGTCCTGATCAGCGCTACATATTTCTTGGGAATCTTAAGGTTTTTTATGGTCTCAATGGCAGCGGATTGACAGTATTGGTCAAATCGTTCTTTATCCAATATGACCTGCAAAACCTTTCTCAATTCATGTAGTTTTTCCACGTCTCTGTCCGTGATCACATGGGGTTTTTCGGCCGAAGCCGATGTCCATTGCGACAGATCCTGCTCGAGGGCCTGAAGCTTGCGGTTCGCTGATTCGAGGTCACCACACATCCTCGCCAGCATGCCTTCGGACCAGCGCACGGTCTCATGTTCGCTGCCGGATCTATGTTCGCGAATGCCATCCAGAACTTCCTCTGGAGTTAAACCGCTGTCAATGGCTGGCCAGATTTGGTCTGCCAGAAGGCTCAATAACTCGTCAACGATGTCGAATCTCGAAGACCAGTCAAATAAAAACTCTGTGGGCCCGCGTCTAAAAAGCGATAAGAACCCTTGTTTGCTGGCTTTCACCTTGAGCGAATCACCTAGACTGTCGTGCAAATTCTTTTCTGGAATGGTTAGCAGCTGG
>JARRNM010000068.1:0-15994 GCA_037384945.1 Deltaproteobacteria bacterium | reverse complement strand
ATGCTTGACCCTGAACCGAGGAGCCCAGTCCGGGGATCACCTTGTCGGTAAGCTTGACGAAGGGACCACTAGGGCTACCCGCCCGGTAGAGCTCAAAGCCCAGATGGTTGACCTCCTGGACACGGCTCGTGCCTCCACCCTCATCGGCCACTTTCTCTGGTACCGGGTAGATCCGATAGCCTTCAAGGGTCTCATCCTCGGTCTCGAGCACCTCCAGGGAAGCTGACTTTCCCTCGGGAAGATCCAGCAAAACCCCCTTGACCGGAAGCTCGGGCTTACCCACCTCATCCGTGAGGCCGTGGATGTACTGCCAGATGTGGAGTCGCTCGAAATGCTCCCCTTGAGCCTCCATAGGGGCCGCCTCAAAGCCGTCGGTACGAAGCTCGAGGGTGACGCCCCTGTCGTCTTTGGAGAGAACCGTAACTCCGGGGCTCAGGCTGCTGAGCGCAGGTTCACTGCGGTCTGGACTCCAGACCTCCTCCCCGTCCAGGATACCGTCGCCGTCCGTATCCCCATTCAAAGGGTCGGTGCCCAGCTCGTACTCCCGGAGGTTGCTCAGGCCGTCACCGTCATAGTCGTAGAGGCTGTCGTCGAGGGCAGGATTGAGCCCGTGGGCTGTCTCCCAGTCATCGGGCATGCCATCCACGTCCCAATCCACACAGATGGGCCCATAATGCTTGACCCTGAACCGAGGAGCCCAGTCCGGGGATCACCTTGTCGGTAAGCTTGACGAAGGGACCACTAGGGCTACCCGCCCGGTAGAGCTCAAAGCCCAGATGGTTGACCTCCTGGGCCGTCTCCCACTCCACCTGCACCGAATCATCCTGGCCCCTGGCAGTAAAGGAGGCAAGACTCACCGCCGTGGCCGCGGCAGACTCCTCGGTAACTGAAACAGTCATGAAGTTTCCTGGATCATTCTGGTTGTTGAAGGAGGTTCTAATCCAGTCCGCATCGCGAATGCTCTTGGAAATGCGGACCTCGTCCATATGGCCTATCACGCCGGTGTTCAATCCTTCCCTGACGCTCAGGTAACTGGTATCCTCGGAGGAGCTGATCGAGTCTGGGGTGTCGGCGGTGGAAAAAGTCAGCGTACCATTGTTCTTGTATGCCTGTGCAGCATCTGTATCGGAATCGAAGGTGACGGCAATATAGGTCCAGGTGTCCTCCGGATAGAAGGTGGCAGGATCGATGCCGGGAATGTTAAAGATATTGTCGCCGTCGACAACCAGATTGAGCGGCCGATCGGGATCTAGGGGCTCGTCATCGAAAGAATCTACATACCACCAATTTGTGTCGTACACAGCCCCCTTGAGCAAGATAAAGACACTCTGCACCCCCGACCAGCTCGTCCCCGTGGGCCGCTTCACCCAGAAGGAACACGTCAGTTTGGCAGGCTGAAGCTCTGTACTGTCGCCTACGTTGATGTAGTCAGTGTTGGCATCGAAGTTCCTGGCGTCGGCCATTTGACCGGTCGTACTGGAGGTGGTCCCGCCGTCGGTGCCGGTGGGACCGTTCCCGGTGCTGTCGTCAAGATCGGTCAAATGCCAGACCCCCACATAGTTATCATCCCATACCTCGTCCGGATTCCCGGTGGGAGAAATGTTGCAGCTGTTTCCATAGTACATGTAGATCGTTTTATCAGTGCTCTTGGAAAGGGAGTCGATTCTCACCCAGGCCACGAGTGTCCCGGCATCTCCATCATACTTTTCAATCTCATGATAGAGTCCGGTCTGGCCATCCGAGTCCCTGAAGGTGATGTCATAGCCATAGTCGCTCTGTATCTTCCCGCTACTTCTCTTTAACCAATCGCCAGATAAGCTGATAAGAACAGGAAAACCTTTGTTTGGGGGGGTACCGTCAGGAAGGGAACCGCTGTTGTCAGTGCCTACCAGGGTATGATCAATGGTGATCGACCTATAGTAGGAGAAATTGCCGTCGCCGCAATAGGTGTGAGTAACGCTGGTGACGCCGCTGCCTCCCACTGTGGTTGATGGAGTGAGGGTGACATTGCTCGACCCCAGGTCGATGGTCACCGTATCATCTAATTGGAGGCTGCTCACATCGCCCCTGAGGATGTAGTTGACCGTATCGGAGGCGTCAACAGTGAAGGTGCCGCTGCTGAAGCTGATCTTGGTGGGTGGATTTGCTTCTTCCACCGAACCGGTCCAGACCTGGTCTTCGCCAGTCTCGATCTCGCCGTCGCCATCCGTATCCACATAGATCTTTAGATTGGTAAATTGCGAATAATCAATTCCGCTGACCGAAGAAAGTTGGAACTCAACTGTATCCACGGTGACTTGGCCGCCTGAGTTGTTGGTGAGCTGAAAGTTAAAGAGATAAGCCCCGTAGAGCGTGGTTGCACCATAGAAGTTATTCGTGACCTGACCCGCGGCATGGTCGGCCAGGGTTACGCCCGAAGCCCCCGGTCTAACGGCGATGGTCACTGCGGACCATTCGTCACCGCCCGACATGGTAAATGCGGCCGTTCCGGTGGGACCATGGTCAGCTTGCGTAGCATAGGCCACTCCCGAGCTCGTACCGTTAGCTGCGCCAATTGTCCTAACGTAGACGCCGGTGTAAGGCGAACCTGGATAGCCTGTATCTTCCGTGACTCTATCACGGTCAGCGCCAAAATATCTGATGATGAGCGAGTTGTCGAGAGTTGTGCTAATGGACGGCGCGGTCGGATACTCATCGGTTCCGGTATTGGTGCCAACCGGCAGCTGAATGGGCACGGAGGTGTCAAAATCCCTTATCGTCAAGATCCCACAGACTATGGCCTCATATTGGCCGTTGACGTTGAAGGTGAAACTGGTCTCTGATGCTGGGTCACCGGCAATCTTGTACCAGGACCTGGTGGTATGATTTGTGCCAGTGTTGTCCGTAAGGGGAGTCCAGTTCGCATCCGGAGGGCTGAGGGCCCTGCCGTTGCCGTCTGTGGACATGATGGCCACAAGCAGGTCTCCCTCTTGGGTAAGACTTGGGTTGTCCACGGTGATCTCAACAGCAGTTGCGGTTGCTACCGAGAAATCTACAAATGTCGGACCAGCGGCATAGGCCTCCTGAAGCCCCATAACCGCGGGAAAGACCTGCAGGAAACAGAAGAACATCCAGGCAATACCTGCAAGACAAAGCAAACGGACCTTGTTTTTGAAAAAATGCATTTCCTCAGTATGAGCGCTGTATACTATTCCTCGCTGCCGCATTTAGCTGCAAGGAAAACGCTCAATTCCTCACTTTTTAAGTTAATGGTTCTTTACCCAGGAGTATTTTTACGCAAATGTTGTGCCAAGTGTGGCTAATTCGATTTTTTATTGAGATTACATATGGTTAAACTGAAATTGGATGATCTTCGTGCCTAGGGTTCGGCCTTTACCTCGACAATCATCCCCTTTCCCCTCCCCTGGCGGGATGGGATAAAGGGGAGGGGGAAATATCAAGTAACTGAAAATACATTTATTTTTCCATCGCCACCGCAACCGTCTCCAATCAGCGGGAAGGGGGTTGTAAGATTGTCGGACGGGCTTGAACAAGGAGTAAGATTGTAGCGGAGAGATAGAAAGTCAGTCTAATCAAATATTTACCTATATTGAATTTTCTTGATCCCTCCTGCGGGCGGGCAAAATCTGGCCAGAGGACAAATGGTAATTGGCGAAATGGCCATTCAATTGCGGAATTCGGAATTCGGAACTCGGAATTTTTAGCTGGGAGCTGATAACTGACAGCTGAAAGCTAACTCAACCGCCTTAACTGGCAAAACTGGCTAAACAGACTGGGGGCATAGGGCATGGGGTTTAAAACCAGAGGTCAGAAGTCGAAGGTCAGAGGTCAGGAAAGACAGAGTACAGAGGACAGACGACGGAGGACAGAGGACAGACGACAGATGACAGACGACGGAGGACGGAGGGCAGACGACCACTAAGCATTAAGCACTATGGACAGGAGGACGATGCGAAAATGGGGAGAAATGGAGACGCGGCGAGAAAAAGGTTTTAGGTTTCAGGTGTCAGGATATTAAAACGAAAAAGCTGAGACCTGTTGGAGCGAAGCGGAAATCCCGTCTGAAGCGATGCGGAAGAGGGGAACACTGAAACCTGAAATCTTAGTTTCTCAGCATGGCCGGATCAGCCCGGCATCTTCGAGAGATTGAAGGAAATCTACCACGTCATCCTCTGCCTCCTCTGCCTCCGCATGGTATTCGTGTTTAACAGCTTCAGCTAATTGGCGTCCGCTTTTCTGTCCGTCGATGAGTCGCCAGATCATGGCGCCCACTTCGTTCAAGGTAAAAACACCGTCGAGATCACCTACGTGACCCTTGATGGGGACAATGATGCTCTCGCCGGCTATATCTCTGGTCACCAGATCCTTCTCTTTGGCAAAACAAGTGTCTAGAGTGTTCATCTGCATTCTCCGAGGAGCTGTTCCATTCACAGCGAAGGCGGTCCAACTGACTCGTGAAAAAGCCTCCGAATTTGTCATTCTGAGGAGTCCTGCTGTGGCGGGACGACGAAGAATCTCGAGATCCTTCGTGCCGCCTGGGCGGGACTCAGGATGACAATTACTGTCCTCGCGGAGCCTGCCCTGAGCGGGCCGAAGGACTCAGAATGACATTCGCTGTGTTCCAGATGGAAACTGACTTTCTATAACCTTTGTTACCCCTAGGCTAATGCAATTCTTGGGCCGAGAGAGGCAAAAGACAGACGACAGATGACAGAAGTCAAATTGCGAATTTGGGATTGCGGATTGGCGAGAGGCGCAAGGCTCAAGGCGATGTGGTCATTTGCCTTCGGCGTCATTGAGTCATTACGCTACGCTGTCATTAGGTAAGGGGCATGGAGCATAGGGAAAGACAGCGAGCAGCAGACAGCAGGCAGCGGGCAGCAGGATGACGCGGAGACGAGGAGAGACGGAGACGCGACGAAAAAAGCCAGACGATAGAAGACAGGAGACGGAGGACTGACGAACGAACACAGATGTCGAAGGTCGGAGGTCAGGCGGTAGCGGGCAAGAGAATTCAGTAGGGCGGGCCTCTGTGCCCGCCAAAAGTAGACGCCTTCAAGAGTCACAAGCGAAGCTTGCTCCTACAGGACATTGTAAAGCTGAGATTTCTTGCTGCCAGCTGCATGCAACCGGCTCAACCGCCAAAACTGGTTTAACTGGCTGAACAAGGTGAGGGCATGGGGAAATACAGCTGGCAGGATGCATAATCAGCGGCACGAAGTTTGCTTGAGATATAGAGGTTCGGACGAATGGTCTTCGAGCCGATAGCCATCAATATTCAGGAGCAAATGGTCGGCTGCCACGCCCTCGGAAGGATGGAACACTGCAGTGATGGGATAAAATATGGAATGTTGGAATATTGAAATACTGGAATGATGGGGATTGGAGTGATGGAGTATTGGAGTATTGGAACAATGTAGTTTTTGAAAGCAAATAGCCGGCCCAAGGCAGAAGTGGAAGTCTTCTTTCCTTGTACCTTGCGCCTTGGACCTATTTTTACTTGGAGGGAAGGTTGTGATGCAAGCTGAGAAACCCGTAGCGAACCCCTTGATTGTGCTCCGCGAGGAGTTTGATGACTGGGCCATACTTTTTGATCCTGATACCGGCGATGCCTTTGGCGTCAATCCCATAGGCGTGCGAATCTGGAAACGGTTGGATGGAAATCATTCGGTCGAGGACATTTTGAAGGATCTGCAAGATGGGTATGAAGATGTGCCGAACGAGGCAGAGAGTGATCTCGAAGAATTCATTGAAGGTCTGGTCCAGCGTGGATTAGCTGGTTATGAAGTCCAGAAAGCCTAGTACGACCATGAAATTAATGAGAACGCCTAGGTCAGTTGAACTGGCCATAACTAACCGGTGTAATCTGCGATGTACTTACTGCAGCCACTTCAGCGGTGCCGGCGACGTCGGTCAGGATCTTCCTGAAAAAGAATGGCTCCAGTTCTTCGAGGAATTGAATCGCTGTGCAGTCATGAACGTGACGCTTCAGGGGGGAGAGCCATTTTGTCGCAAGGACTTGCCGGAACTCATCGATGGAATAGTCCGCAACAGGATGCGGTTTACTATTCTTAGCAATGGAACATTAATCAATGAGGAGATGGCGACTTTTCTGGCTTCAACCGGGCGGTGCAACGGGGTGCAGGTCTCCATCGACGGCTCGGTTCCGACAACCCATGATGCCTGCAGGGGAGAGGGGAATTTCATCAGAGCCATGGAGGGTATCAAGTCTCTCCAAAAATATAACGTCCCAGTTCCTGTCCGGGTGACCATTCACAGAAAGAATGTCAACGATCTGAATAACATTGCCAAATTGCTTTTGGAGGAAGTCGGACTGCCAAATTTTTCAACCAATTCAGCAGCCCATATGGGCCTCTGCCGGCAAAATGCCGAGCAGGTCCAGCTTACTGCTGAAGAACGCTCCGTGGCCATGGAGACCCTCTTAAAACTAGAGAAAAAATATAACGGTCGCATCAGCGCATCCGCCGGTCCTTTGGCTGAGGGCAGAGATTATCTCGAGATGAGAAGAAAAGGTCGAGAAGGGCAAGATCCCCTTGATGGACGGGGCTTTCTTAGCGCTTGCAATGGTCCAATGAACACATTGGCAGTGCGTGCCGATGGGGTCATGGTCCCATGCGGTCAAATGAGCCACATAGATTTGGGTCGAATCAACAGGGATAATCTCCGGGAGATGTGGCAGGAGCATCCCGGACTTAATAGACTGAGGGAACGGCACAAGATTCCATTGAGCAATTTCGAGTTTTGTCAGGGTTGCGAGTACATTAACTATTGCACCGGTAACTGCCCCGCAACTGCATATACGATTTTAGGGAAAGAGAATCATCCAAGCCCGGATGCGTGCCTCAGGCGATTCCTGGAGGCAGGGGGACGATTGCCTGAGGCAATCAGATGACAGACGACAGAGGACAGACGACAGCTGGCAGGGGGCAGCAGGCAGCAGGCAGCCGGATGACACGGAGACACGGAGAGACGGAGACACGGCGAGAGAAAGCCAGACGACAGAGAGTAGACGACAGGTTTTACTAGGCACTATGCACTAAGCACGAGACACGTCTCTCGCGACTGGGACAGGACGGAAAAAAACAAAATCTTATTTACCTCGACATCTCGTCTCGCCCGTCTCGCCCGTCTCGCAACCGGAAGCGCTATGCGCTATGCGGTGCAAAGGAATAATCAATGAGTAATGAGCGGGGAGTCAGCCAATACCCATTGAACCTGATTTATTTCTATCTGACCGAGGGGTGTAACCTTCGGTGTCGGCATTGCTGGATTGCGCCCAAGCATCAGACCGAGTGTAACACCTACCCTGCGCTGGATCTGGATCTGTTCAAGTCAATCATTGAGCAAGCAAAGCCTCTGGGACTTAGGGGAGTCAAATTGACAGGGGGTGAACCCCTTCTTCACCCAAAGATAAGCGAAATCCTCGAGTACATTCAAACACAAGAGCTTCGACTCACAGTGGAGACTAACGGAGTCCTATGCACTCCTGAGCTGGCGGAGAAGATGGCCGTTTGCAGGAATCCTTTTGTGTCGGTGAGTCTGGATGGTGCCGACGCCGTTACCCATGAATGGGTACGTGGGGTTGGCGGGTGCTTCAACGAGACAATTGATGGGATAAGTAATTTGGTGGACGTGGGGCTCAGACCTCAAATAATTATGAGTGTGATGCACCATAACAAAGATCAGATGGAACAGATTGTGTTGTTGGCCGAGAGTATGGGAGCTGGTTCGGTGAAATTCAATATTGTGCAGCCCACAGCCAGAGGGGAGAAAATGCGCGAATCTGGAGAGGCCCTGAGCATAGAGGAACTTGTGGTGCTGGGGCATTGGGTTGAGAATTCACTTTCAGCTTCAGCGAATGTACCTGTCTATTATGATCACCCCCCGGCCTTCCGTCCACTGGGGAAAATGTTTGGCAGCAATGGTGATGGGTGTGGGATCTGTGGGATTTTTGGCATCCTGGGTGTGCTGGCAAAGGGCTCTTACGCGCTTTGCGGCATGGGTGAAGCAGTACCAGAACTTGTTTTTGGGCATGCAACAACGGATAGCCTTGAAAATATCTGGGACGAGACTCCTGTTCTTTTGGAACTTCGCGAGGGACTTCCCAAACGCTTGCAGGGTATTTGCGGCGATTGTCTCATGAAGAAACTTTGTCTCGGAAGCTGTGTTGCCCAGAACTATTACCGCAGAGAGATTATCTGGGCACCGTTTTGGTTCTGTGAGGAGGCGCAGAAGCTTGGACTTTTTCCTGAGAGCCGCACCTCTCCCGAAGCGGTACAGAAGGCTATTGGGGATGATAGATAAGGTGGTGGATATTTCGACCATTGGATACGGTCGGTCAATAACGATTAGGTTTTTTCTGGTCCGCCCATGGGAAGGAAAATGAGCGATGAAAAAAACAAAGTATGAAAAGCCAATGGTGCTGAAACTTGGCTACGATACCGAGCTGGTATTTGGCGATTGCGGCGGCGGCGGCGGTGTAGCGACTGATTGCGCAAATGGAAAAAGGGCTGGCGGGTGCAACGTAGGCCAAAACGTAGGGACATGCACCAATGGCAATGGGCCCCCTGCAAGCTAAAATCGAGACTCTAGATTTAGGTGGTGGGCTGTAATCGATACCGCCTTGCCCCTAAGTTTAGTTTCCTATGAGCCAAGAGGGGTGAGTAGACTCGAACTACAGGGTTGATGGTTGAAAAGATGGTTGAAAACCGTGGAGCGAGAAGAAAATTAGTCGGCGAATCCGTACTGCGACTAGGCAATGGCCAGGGGTGGCAACTGGCCTCCACATTGCAGGTGAGATCAGAGGTGCGGGAGCTGGCGAAGATAATGGGCCTAAAGTCTCTCGAGGCTAACGGATACCCGAAACTGATCTTCATCCGCAGGGGGCTGAGAAAAGCACAATTTGAAGAGACTATAGTTATGCTGGGCAAGGATACAAAAGACATTGCGGTAGGCCTACCCATGCTTGGTTGGAAAGCCCACGACCTTTGGTTGCTCAGAATTTGGTCCCACAATGATTGTCCGGACTTGATCTGCGAAATCACAGATGAAGAGAGTGGTTATGAGGCTAGCCTTTTGAGCATGCGATTATCTTTATATCCGATTTATCAGCGGGCTCAAGACTCCGGAGGGCTTCCTTTGCATGCCGGGCTAGTTGAGCGAGATGGAAAGGGGATCTTGTTAGCAGGCTCGAGAAATACCGGGAAATCGACATGCTGTAACCGAATTCCCTATCCCTGGCATTCCCTGTGCGATGAAGAAGCGTTGATAGTACGAGATGATCAGCAGGAATACCTGGCCCACCCTTTCCCAACCTGGAGTGAACATCTGGCGAACCAGTGCAAGCGGACATGGAGTGTAGAAAACTGTGTTCCCGTATCTGCAATTTTTTTCCTCGAACAGGCAGTGACCGACGAGGTGATCCATTTAGGCCAGGGAGAAGCTGCTGCCTTGATAAATCAATCAGCTACGCAGGTGTTTCATCGATTTTGGAACAATCTTGACCGGGAGAAGGTGAGAAGTCTTAAGGAAAAGCTGTTGGACAATGCTTGCCAGCTTGCCAAATCACTCCAGGCATTTAAGCTCAGGGTGAGTGTGACAGGTCGCTTTTGGGAAAAAATTGAAGCAGTTTCATCCTAGGTAGATAAGACAGCTAATCTAAGCAATGGCATTACAAGAACAAGTTGAATCAATGAAACCAAGACTACTGACCTATGTTGGTCCCAGCATGAACCCGTACTTGAAACCGGGAGAGAGGATTCAAGTCATTCAGTATGACGGAGAGGAAGTTCGAAGGGGAGACGTGGTTGTTTTTATTCCTCCTGGAGGCAAGAGCAAAATTGTCCACCGTGTCATCTATGTCGGTTCACAGGGAATAAAGACGCAGGGGGACAATTGTCATCAGGCCGATCCGTGGCTTCTCAGCCCTGATTGCATTCTTGGGCGCGCAGTTTGCGCTCGCAGACTCCACAAGTGGCGAAAAGTTTCTGGTGGGTCCCTGGGACATCTGTATGGCGTAACCATCAGGGCGATTAATGCGATCGAGCAACGGTTGTCTTCCTTGCTCCACCCTATATACGAGTGGACGGCCAGGACAGGTGTGTTCAAAAGATTGCTGCCAGCCCAAATGGCAGCCAGGGTAATCTCCTACAGTCGATCAGAAGGCAGGGAGTTACACTTACTTATGGGTCGGTGGGTTATCGGCAGGAGACTTCCGGGAAAGAGTCGATGGAACATTCGGCGACCTTTTCGGTTGTTTGTGGATGAAGAATCCCTTCCTGGAAATGCCTCTAAGCCAAGGATGTAAAGCTTTCAGTTAGTAGTTCTTCTCTACAAAGTAAAAATTTGCCTACTCCTACAAGGTTCTCAGTTAAATGAGCAATACAGACAACTTAAAAAAACAATTCTTATCTGATATTCATTTAGCCCAAAAGAAATTCGAATTTTATGAAAAATTCTACAGGGATATCAGTGGAGACAGAAAAAAATATCTTCAAGCCTGTTCCAAAGCGTATAAAAAAGAGTCGTTAGCACTAAGAAAGATAATTCAGCCTCATATAAATAAGAACTGCCCCAAATGTGACGGATGTTGCAAATTATATGATCCAGAGTTATCTATATATATGTCAGATAGCATTGGAGTATTTGAGTTCATTGATTACTTATTAGTGCGCTGTGATACTGTATTGCCTGATATTAGCATTAATAATATGGAAGAAAACCTATGCGCATTTTGGGCATATGGTTGCAGTCTTCCAGATGATTGTAGAAGCTTTACATGTATGCAATGGTTTTGCGATACACTGAAAACAGAATTAGACATGAGAGCTATCTCCAAACACTTGGGAGTTTTAGAATCCGTAATAAAGAATTTTTCAGTCAAGAAGTGCTTGGGACTGGACACAGAATTTTCGAGTAGGAATTTAGACTGAATGAATAAGTAACCGTTATGAGGTGAGAAAAGACCGACCCCTATGGATCAGTCAAAAACCATAAATCACGTGGCTGCTCTCTTACCTAAAGAGGCTGTCCAAGACGTTTCCCGTCATCTCGAACCTTGTGGAACCTCAGATGAACTTCTCACCTACGTACAATTAGTTTTGCAGGACGAATCTCCCCTGGCGCCAGAGGCATCTCTAGATGAATGGTCCAGCCTGCTAACTTTCCTCAGAGCTCATTGGATAATTCCATTGCTCTATCGGATAATCGGTTCCTTGCCGTCGGAATGTCGTCCACCGGAGGCTATGACCAATGAACTGAGGCAGGATTTTCTCGTAAGCGTTGTACGTTCTCTTCACATGGAGAGACAGCTTGGGGAAATTCTTGAGGCGTTCCGAGAACAAGGTGTGCGAGCATTGGTTCTGCGGGGACCCGCCCTGGCATTTTCACTGTATCCAGACCCGGCTATGAGGCCCAGCGGTGATCTTGACCTGCTGGTGATGCCGGAGCAAGTGATTGAGGCGCGAGGTATATTGGAGAGCCTGGGCTACACATGTTTGGCTAAAAGGTTCGAAACATCCAGGGATTTTTTCCGAGAGGAGTGCTTTATCCATCAAAAGAACCCGGGTAACAAATCTCCTGTTGACCTCCACTGGGTCCACTGGGAACTGCACCCCTTTTTCAGGGGCAGTGAAGAGGTTGATATCCAGGATCTTTTTCAGAGGAGTTGGAGGGTTGAGGCCCCGACTCTCACTTTTGAAACCCTGCACCCGGTTGACTATCTCATCCACTCGGCGATTCACTTGGTAATGATCCACAAAAATGAAATGCGGTTGAGCTGGATTTATGACACGGCATTGCTAGCCCAACACCTGCAAGTGCCCGATGATTGGGAAAGATTACAGGAAAGGAGCGTCGCCTGGAGGGCCAGGCTGCCCTTGGAAAGGTGCCTGAAAATGGCCCAAGTCTGGGCCGGGCTCGAGCTGCCGGAGGGATTCGCTGACTTCTCCACCTGGCCACCACCCACGGAGGACGAGGCTGCTGTTTGGACAGATACCATGGACCACCATTGGGTGACCATTTTGTTAAAACGATCGCTGGCGAATCCTTCTATTCTTCTAAAAAGGGTTCCGTCCTTGCTCCGTTTGCTTTTTCCGCATCCTGATATTGTGCGATTTTGCTACCCGGCCTCGAGTAACTGGCTGCTGCCGATCTCTTATGTAAGAAGATGGTTTAGATGGATTGATGACCTGGTTATTAATAGGATTGGTGAATCGAAACAAAAAGGCTAGATAGTGAAGAACAGCTGGTGGACATATTTAAAATCAGGGCTTTCACGAAGCATGCCGGAGGACCGTGTCGGCGGTCAGGCGAGCCGCGGGTCTTTAAAGACCAGCCTCAAGAACCTCCACCCTTTTCTGGTTAGGCATTGGCGCAAGGGGGCAGTGGGTGTCCTCCTCATCATGTGTACCTCCGTGCTTGGTTTTCCGCAACCACTCATCATGCGATACCTGGTAGACGACGTGATCTTAAGCCGGCAGTTGGGCCTCATGGCAGTAGCCATTCTCTTGCTGGCCGGGGTCTTGCTGGCCGAGAAGTTAACCGGCCTCTGGCAACAATTCTACTTTGCCCGCTTTGAGCAGGAAGTAACCCTGGACATCCAACAGGATCTTTTCAGCCATGTCCTGAGCTTTCCCAAGGCTTTCTTCGATGAAAAGCAGACAGGCTACTTGATGTCCCGCCTCTCCTCCGACGTGGAGGGGTTACGCTGGTTCTTTTCAAGCACTATCGTCTACATAATCAGTAACATACTGCGATTTGCCGGCGGAGTGATTTTGCTTTTCTACCTGGAATGGAGACTTGCCTTTGGCGTCTTGTTAATCATCCCAGGCCTGGTGCTTTGTATAAGGTACTTCTCAAAGAAAGTTCACGTTCTCAGCCACCAAAATATGGAACAACAAGCCAATGTCACCAGCCGGTTGCAGGAGTCCCTTTCTTCAGTATCCTTGATCAAGGCCTTCTCCACCGAAGCGCGCACGGTTAAACGGCTCATGACACAACTGACAGAGGCATTTCACCTTTCCCTGGAGCAAACAACGATAAGTTCCCTTGCCAATCTGGTAATCAGTATTCAGGGCCAGTGGAGTTTGGGTTCCTTACTAGCTTTTATCGCCTACCTGGCCTATGTATTCGGCCCGGCGCAGTTTTTAGCCAATGCCAACCTTCAGCTGCAAAATGCGCGCGCGGCACTGGAACGTGTTTCGGCCCTCTATGACATTATTCCTGAAGAGAATGTTGGTGCCGGTGAAAAAACGGAAAGGCTAACAGGGGAGATAGAATTCAGGGATGTTTCATTCTCTTACAGCGAGCGTGAATCGGTGCTGGACAATACCTCTTTTCACATTCAGCCAGGTGAACGGGTAGCCATTGTAGGGCCAAGCGGCGTGGGGAAAACCACCCTATTGAGTCTTATCCTCCGTTTCTACAAACCCAGCACGGGAGAAATCTACTTTGATGGCCGGCCGGCAAGTGACTATGTACTTGGTTCATTGCGGAGACGGATCGGTTTCGTGTCCCAGAGTGCACTTCTCCTTTCCGGCACGATTGGGGAAAACCTCCGGTATGGGAATCCTGAGGCGAAAGAGGAGGAGATTGTTCGAGCGGCGACTGTGGCGGATATTCATGATTTTATCGAGAGCCTACCGGAAGGATATGATACCGAGATTGGTGAAAAGGGGGTTAACCTCTCGGAAGGTCAGAAACAGCGGTTATCCCTTGCCCGGGCAATAGTCAAAGATCCGGACATCCTGGTACTGGATGAGCCTACCTCTGCCCTGGATAGCCAGACGGAAAAGACCATCTTTCAGTCTCTCCCATCTATTATAAAGAACAAGACCCTCTTTGTGGTGGCTCACCGCCTTTCCACTATGATGAATTGCCATCGCATCTTCCTTTTAGATAAGCACCGCCTCATTGCTATCGGTACCCATGAGTCACTCATGGAGAGCAATGACTATTATCGTTCCGTAGTGGCCCACCAGCAGGTCCAGCCGGACCAGAATCCTACAGATACTAAGCGGTATTATCGGGTTGTCTAAAAACGCTTCTCTGACATGACAGGAAATCCCCCCTCGCTCCCCCCTTTAAAAAAGGGGGGAAGTAAATGCAATCACAGCGAAAGTCCCTCTTTTGTAAAGGTGGATTTTGAGAAGAGGGACGTTCTTGTTTTTTTGTGTTTCTCTAATCCCAGGCACAAGGCGTAAGATTTTTGGCGTATGGCGATCTGGATCACCTGCCCTGGGCGTCATAAGGTCACCAACGGCATAAAGGTAAAATAAAATTAAATCTTTGTGATCTTTGTGTACTTTGTGGTGAAATACAGAAGCCGGGGCTGGAGTAAGGCTGAGCCCGTTGATCAGCGAAGATCCTTCCAGGCATCCTCCACGATTTCATGACTGACGATGGTCTTGTCCGCCAGATAGGTGGCAAGGAGGCTGCGATCGCAGAGGTTGTTGATTTCCCGGGGAATGCCCTTGGTAAATCTAAAAATGGTCTCCAGAGCCTCGGCGGTGAATGGCATTCTTTTGCAGCCTGCCACAGTCAACCGATGCTTGATGTAGTAAAGAGACTCTTTATAAGGAAGGGGAGTGAGTCTGTAGCGGATTGAGATTCTTTGATCCAGAGGAGGCACCTTCGCAACGTGCTCGGTCAACTCCAATTGGCCGAGGAGGATGAGGTTAACCAGAAATTTGGTCTTTGACTGGAGGTTGAGTAGCATGCGCAATTCCTCCAGCGTTTTCGCGTTGTGAATAACCTGGGCTTCATCGACTATAAGCACGGAGCCTTTGGACTCCACCATGTTTTTTCTCAGCTGGTCTTCCAAGAAGTGCAACATATCCGCTTTTGAATGACTATATCCATTGGGGGTCTGGAATAGTCTCAGAGTCATTTCGAGAAGTTCCTTGGGCTCGAAAGCAGGATTGTTCATGGCGACCACCCTATAGCGGTCTTTCCTGAGCCGATCAATCAGAGCATGGCTAATAATGGTTTTGCCGCAACCAACGCCGCCAACGAGCATGGCTGCCCCTTTTCCCTGGGAGACAGTATAGTGTAGACGTTCCAGGGCTTCCCTATGCATTGAGGAGGGATAAAAGAAGGACGGGTTCGGCGCGTTTTCAAAAGGTAGAGTTTTTAAATCGTAGTGTTCCAGATACATGATAAACCTCACGCGTTGAGATTTTCTTCCGTGAGTGCATCTGCAATGTACAGCACCTGTTGTTCCCTTAAATCAACCGTCCGCGGCACCCTTACCCGCTTATTTTGAGCATCCACAATGATCTCTATCTTGGGTCGTAGGGGCTGCTCTTCGTAGGTTTGGATGACCCTGCCAACGGCTCCGGAATTTAGCTTCACCAGGCAGTGGAGCGGGAAAATGCCGAAGGTGTTGAGAAAGGCCTTCAACAGCTCACGTTGGAAGGCATTTTTCTTAGTCTTGATGATCTCCTTTACCGCCTCGAAATGGGAAAATTTCTGTCGATGTGGGCGGTTATGGGTCATAGCTTCGTAGAGCTCCAGTATGCCAATTATCCTGGCATAGGGGTTGATTGCATCTCCCTTGAGCCCCTGGGGAAAGCCGCTGCCATCCAGCCTCTCGTTAACGTGGAGGGCACATTCGGCGAGGTAGTGGTATTTGTCACCAAGGCCGTGCAAAATCTCGAAGCTATCGTGGGGGTATTTTCGCAGCACCGACAATTCATTTCCTTGGAGGGTTTCCTGTTTATAGATTATGTCTTCAGGCACCAGTGCTTTGCCGATATCGTGAAGGAGGGCGGCGAGCCCCAACTCCAGCAACCTCTCCTTGGGCAGTTTCAGGGTGTCGCCCATAAAAATAGCGAAAACGGTGACGTTTACCGCCTTATTAACCAGAAAGGAGTTGGTGGCATTTCCATATTGGGCCATGATGAGTAACTCAAGAGGCAGGCTACGCTGCAAGCAGGCCTGGACGATTTCCTCAATCAGGGCCTCGCCCTCAGTC
>JARRNM010000067.1:0-15585 GCA_037384945.1 Deltaproteobacteria bacterium | reverse complement strand
CACCACTTCTGCACAACTCAGATAAAAGTATCGAGTTTAGGCAGGAGGTGCGGGATGATCTCAGCAGTAAGTATATTGTTGATAATCGCCATTGTCTTTACCCTGGTATTGATTTTGAGGCTAATACTCACATTTCACCAAGATGAAGGAATGGTTGAAATAGAGATTCGTGACAAGAGGAAAAGGTGGCCACTGTAAGTCTCTAGACCAAGACTCCAGACCGAAAAAAACGAGGCGCCCACAGGCGCCACTTTTTTTGTTTGGCCTAGCCCGGATGTTTCATGAATTCACGCCCTGGCGTGACTGCGACCGTGGATATGGCTGTCCTTCCGGGCGTCCTCGGGTGTTCCTTCGGTAGGCTCAGGACAAGCTCACCCTGCGACGTACCGTTCAGGTACGCCTCGGATCCAATCCCGCGGTAGCGCGGGACGGTTTCCCGGTGGCACTACCATCTTCACGGTCTTGCGACAGCAATTCATGAAACATCCGGGCTAGCGGAATTTCGAGAATGGCTACCTTATGAACTTTGCTAGGACCTCGAGCAACTCATCACTCTCTGGCGGTTTTTCAATGTAAGCCTCCGGCGGCGGCACCATTTCGCCCCTGTAACTATTTAGCAGCTTCATTGAATGGAAAAAGGTTTTTTTGGCAATGGCCGAGATCATGATCACCGGGGTAGTCTTTAAATCCTCATCCGTCTTAACCTGACGATACATCTGAATACCACCGGCTTTGGGCATCAAAACATCAAGGATGATAGCAGCCGGTTTATGCTCGCGGGCCTCCCGAATGCCCTCTTCGCCATTAGCGGCAATAATCGCTTTGTAACCACTGGTCTCTAAAAGGGTGGAGAGGAAGATTCGTATATCCATTTCATCATCAACTATGAGTATTTTCTTCTTCGGCATTAACGGGGATCTCCGCTAGTTGATCTTATCTTCTTGCTCAATAGCTAACAAACAGTCTAAGCCTGTCATGGTCTTGGAGGTCTCCGCACCTATGAGAGAATCATCCCGGGTCACCGTGCGCTGGCCTTCGCCGGGGTGGCGGTTTTTCCTGGACCTGAGCGCTCCAGCCTAGAATCTGTCAGAGGAAATGTAACAGGATTACCTCCACTCAACAACCTTTATGAGATTCCAGGAGTTTCCCCAAAAATAATTTAGAAACATCGGCCACGGGGAAGCTACTCCACAACGCGCATGATTCGCGCCATTAATTTGCAGGATTCCTGTTTAGTGAGCACCATATCTTTATGCTGGCCCTCGCAAGGCTGAGAGAGTGAAGATAGGTTGCTCAGATGTTCGTTGTTTCGCAGCTTCCCCTTTTGGCCTTTGCTGATGTCTCTTCTGAGTGACCAGACCGTGAGCTCTGGAACGACAGAAGAGAGATCAGCAAAAACCATTTTGATTTACTCACAAATGCAGACTGGCTGCTGGACAGAGGTTACAAGAATGGTCCCCTTATTTTTGGGGAACCTCTTGTTATGAGATTCTCCCTGGTCACCCTTTTTAAACTATAGCCACATTTGATACTTTCCGAGTATTTGCCTCCAACCCAAGGCTGGGCCCGAAATTTGCAAAGGCGCTTCGATGGTGAGGTTCACTTTCGGGGTTACGGTTCTGCTTTGAGTACCGCGCTGATCTTCTGCGATTTCTAAGATCGCGGCAAAATGGAGCTAAAGAGTGAAAAGATTTTATCTAGGGCTGAAAAGGGACAAGTTACAAAAAAGTGTCTATCCCCTGGAAGGCTCTGTCAACATCGGCCGCAGTGCGGAAAATGACATAGCCCTGGCGGACTACAATGTCTCCCGCACCCACGCCCGAGTCAGCTTCCAGAAGGGGTCCTGGGTTGTTGAAGATCTGGGGAGCGCCAATGGCGTAATTTTTGCCGGCGATCGCGTAGTTTCTAAGGCCTTGAAGCCAGGGGATATTTTTCAAATTGGTGAATCCTCATTAACTTTTATGGAAGAGGGCACTTCAGAAAACGCCGAAGAACTATCCCAGACCATGCAGATATTTTCCGCCCTAATTAACTACCAGTCTCCCTTCGTAGATCCCACTCGAGACAATCCCGGGTCTATGCGGTTGCAAGGAGCCCTCCTCTCTACCCCCATTTTTAGATCACTAGGGAAAAATGAACTTAGGGGCTTGGAGGACATTGCCAATCTGCACTATTTCAGTGCTAGTCAGTTAATCCTCCGCGAGGGTGATCCTGGTCGGTCTATTTACATCGTTCTTGATGGCCGGGTGAAGGTGTTCACCAAGGACCGCGAAGGTAAGGAGTTCCTGCTGGCAACGCTGGAACCTTATCAGTTCTTCGGAGAAATGGCACTTTTGACCGGCAAACCGCGGGCCGGCTCTATTGCCACCTTGGAAGAGACTCTGCTAGGTGAAATTAGTTACAATAACATGAATAGGCTGATGATGCGCTATCCGCAGATCAAGGGGGTTTTACTTAAGTATTATAATGAGCGGCTTGAAGATTCTCGCCAGAAAAGGGCAAAGGCGAACATTGCAGAGAGGAGGCAGCAGCCTCGACTAAAAGAGAGGCTACTGATTAACTTTGGAGTTTGGCCGACGGAGGGTTTGCCTGCGGAGATGATCAATCACATTTATAAAGCGACTTCCTCGGATATTTCCCTCTCTGGCGTGATGCTGGTGGCCATGGGGCCAGCCATGGAAGCATTTCGTGAAGGCTACCGACTGCAGTTAGAGATAAATCTACCCAATCGCCATGGAAGGGTCGAAACTCAAGGCTTGGTGCGCCACGTGAGCCTAAAGAAAAATACGGTAAAACTTGGGGTTGTCTTTGTTGATACCTCAGCCCAAGACAAAGAGAAGCTGCAGCGCTTTCTTTATGGACAGACTCAGACCGCAGAATGACGACCCAGATACCTGCCGCCGTTATCAATCACCCCTTTGGCAAATTTCACCCCAGCTTGTATGAGAGGTCTTGAGCTCTTCCGCAGAATTTTTCCCCATGATTATATCCCGGATGATTCATTAATCATCCGGGATAGGGGTTAACAAAGAACCTTCGCTGGAATGGTGTAAGGTCACTCCACTGAGAACACAGAGTTGGCGTGGGGTGAGATGCAAGAGGGGATTTTTGATAAGTGTAAAGGAATTAGTCATGGAAGATAAAGGTTTGACTTTAGTGGAGATGGTTCGAAATCCCAGGATGTCGGTTTGTGAAGCGAGCGAACTGACACGTGAAGGGCACTACTACATATTTCGTTATGATGGAATGGCAGGAAACTTCTATCGAGCCACAGTACCTTCGGGAGCTGCAGATATACACTTTCGTGTGCTAAAACCAAGCGACAAGATTCCCCTTGGCGGATGGACAACGGTTGAGACAAGTGAGCTTTCCGATAGTCACCTGAAACTAGTTACCAAATAACCTGAGCTTGTGCCCGTACCGCCAAGAGATCAAAGGAAAGGGTGGGCCGGAATTATCCGAAAAACAAATGGCGCCAACAGGCGCCATGGAGGCAAAGAATCTTTCGAGTAGAACACTCGGTGAAAAGGGTTTAAGTGATCTTAGTCGGTGGTTCTTGCCTTTTCATGAGTTCTATATCCCGCGGATTGCACAGCTGACTTGGTAGCTCTGCCACCCGACCACAGGCTATGCAAACAAAATTTATGTGCTCTAACTTGGGCTTGCAAATATGTCTTGGGTCGGTTGATGCTTGGCCACAATGCTCGCAGATGTAAGCTTCATCTACTTCTACTGGATCACACAGGTGACCAAACTGTTCCGTTGCCTTGCCGCACGTCTCGCACATGTGAACTTTATCCGCCATCATCTCCTCCCCTCTCAATCCCGCTGAAGTTTGCCATTTTTGTCTGCCTCAGTCCAGGTTCAAAAAAGCCTATCACCGGATCAACACGTCCAAGGTCAATCGGGATTCTTCTGCTTTGCACCATGAGACCGATCCTCGATCTCACAACTGTCACTCATTCAGGTTGAAATGCCCAATTTGGGCAGTACCCATTTATTCAATACTATCCATCCTACTAATATCGCCAGAAAGATCCAAATGTTATCCATGATTATTGCTAACCTCTCCTCACTTGCCCAGGTACCATATTTCCGTGGTTGCTGGTCAGCCTAAGGGAAACATTATGCTAAATTAAGATAATCATTCTACTGATTTTTTCAGCCGCTGCAATGGATAAATAGTAGATTGATCAAGGTACACGTTCATAAATAACCATTTTAGCAATCATTTCAAGACATGACCCTATAGAAAAAATATGATTAAATATGGGCAAAGTCAAAATTAAGGAGATTTGCTATGATTGAAGGTGCAGTTTTGGAGGAGGTGCGGGGATTTCTTAAAAGCAGGGTTATTTTAACGGCTGCTGAGCTTGATCTGTTCACCCGGCTGAACAGAGAGGAGGCCACGGCAGATTATCTGGCCAAGGAGCTCGAGTGTGACCAAAGGTGTCTGACCCGACTTCTGGACTCCCTTGTGGCCCTAAAGCTCCTGTCAAAGGAAGATAGCCTATACCGGACCTCTGAGCGTGGTGCTCTACTCTCGGCCGTACACCCAGAGACTGAACTCCCCATGGTGCTTCACCTCAATGGCCTGTGGGAAAACTGGAGCGGTCTCACCGAGACGGTAAAAACCGGAATCAATCCAAGAAGAAAGCCGGTCAGCGCAAGGGATAATGATAGTCTTGAAGCCTTCATTAGTGCCATGCATGTGGTTGGCCGCAGCTTGTCGAAAGAGATAGCAGATTCCTTAGACCTTTCTCCTTTCAAAAGGCTGTTAGATATCGGCGGGGCCACCGGGACTTACCTTACGGCATTTTTGGCGAAAAACCCTGAAATGACCGCGGTGCTTTTTGATTTGCCGGATGTCATCCCCATGGCTGAGAAGAGACTTGAGGGCAAGGGTTTACTGGAACGGGTGGAACTCGTACCAGGGGATTTTTCTAAAGATGAACTGCCCAAAGGATGCGATCTTGCCCTACTTTCTGCAATAATCCATCAGAACAGTCCCCAGGATAATCTGGATCTCTACGGGAAGATACATCGAGCTTTGGTACCGGGCGGTAAGCTACTCATCCGTGACCATGTAATGGATCCAGGTCGCACTTTCCCTCCCCAAGGAACACTCTTTGCCATAAACATGATGGTGAATACCAAAGGCGGTGACACTTATACATTTGACGAAATAAGGACAAGTCTGGAGACAGCCGGATTTGGGGCAGTTAAGTTGGTTAGAAAAGGTGAGCGCATGGACTGCCTGGTGGAGGCTAGAAAGGTTTAAAGGGGGTTTCATAAGAAGGAGGTGGAAGGTTGATCGACAAAATTTTGCCTGACGCTCTATGGACCATGCCCTTTGTCCTAAATGGCGCCGCAGGTAGATGTGCACTAATGACGGGTTGAAAGACCTAATCACAGTGGGGCTGGTAGAAACTCCACTGAGGGGGAATAAGGGGAAGCCAAGAAAGTTGGTTTTTTGATAAACGAGAGGTGTATGACTGAGACCCAACTGCAGTGTTTAAAGTGCAAGAGTTCTCTCCATCTGCACAGGTCCTGACGTAAGGTTGAGTTGCGCTGCAGGTCCTGCGGTGAGAGATATCCCCTGGAAAAATTTGTTGAGGCTATGGATGATGAATTTGAGGCCGAATTGTCACAGGTCCGCTGCGATAGGTTTTAACTGCCGTAGGTCTAGAATTCCCCCGCCATCGGCTATTCGAGCCAATGAGGGGCGGTGAGAGTAGCACCGGTCTTCCGCCAGTTACCCTCCGAAAAAAAGCAGGCAGCTCCCCTTTTGGTCCAGGCTTCGCTGATGTCTCTTCTGTCGTTTCCTCCGGTCTCCGAGTCTTGAGAGTCTACGACTCTGAGAGGCGTGGGCCCTATGAGTGACGGCCAGGGCTCACTTCAAGCCCAGCTGTGACCAGCAGCCTTTCCCTAAGACAGGGAAAGCTCTTATACAGAGCGCATAGTCGCTGCCCTTCTTATAATCAAAGGCTTCGTCTTCGTGGCAAAGTTCATCTTACCGGGGTGCTACCCTATGGATGCCGAACTGTGCTCGGTGGTACCAGGCGGATGCTCCAGATGCCCTCTGCTCCTGAGCTCCCCCTGTCACCTCTTCGTCAGAAAGAGGAATCAGCAAAGACCACTTTCACTTGCAAAACAAGGCAAACTGTCTCTTAAACAAAATTTAGAAGAGTGATCCAGTGTTCTTGGTGAAAGTCCTGCGGTTCCTGTCCATTGATGCTTTTTGTTTTTTGCTATATATTAAAAATTTGTTCTACCTATAAGTGAACTTTCCTTGTTAAGCGGAGCGTGACCATGGCCATTCTACCCATTTGCACCTATCCCGAGGAAATACTGCGTCAGCCAGCAGAACCCGTCACAGACATCGATGAGGAAGTGGTTAAGCTAGTCGATCATATGGCCGAAACCATGTACAGTGCTCCAGGTATCGGTTTGGCGGCCACTCAGGTGGGAGTGGCCAAGCAAGTGCTGGTGGCCGACATAGCCGCTCGTAAGCCTGAGTCAGAACTCATCGTTCTCATCAACCCCGAAATAGTCGCCGCCGAAGGGAAGGTGTTGTTTGAGGAAGGATGTTTGAGCGTGCCGGATTACCAGGCCGAAGTAAAACGACATGAAAAGATTACAGTACGGGGGCTCAATCTCAAGGGAGAAGAGGTGGAAATAAAGGCCGAGGGTCTGTTGGCCATTGTACTTCAGCATGAAATAGACCATCTAAACGGAATGCTGTTCATCGATCGCTTGAGTAAGCTGAAACGAGATCTTTATAAGAGGAGACTGAGGAAGAAACTCGCCAAGGAGCAGCCCTAAAAGATTGTTGTCCTTACCGGGTTATCCTTGAACAGACAGTCTTTCACCACGAAGTTCACCAGGAGCACAAAGGAAAAAAAGAGTTACAATTTTAGATTGCTGATTTTAGATTGCAGATTGGAAAATCTCCAAGTTCCCACTTTTGTTAATCTACAATCTACAATCTCAAATCCAAAAATGAGCTTTGCCCTCGTCGTGGCCTTTGTGGTTGGGATCAATTGTGGCGAAACTTTTTGAGATGGTTTCGTTTAACCGCACCTCAAAAAGAGGGTGATTTGTTAGTAGTACCGGGATTCTGTTTCCGCTTGAGTTGAAAGGGTTAGGGTGTACGACCTGCCAAGTCTCGTTTTTATGGGTACGCCAGAGTTTGCCGTGACCAGCCTAAGAGGACTGGTGGCTGCAAAAGCCCCTATCTCGCTGGTGGTAACTCAGCCGGACAGGCCCAAGGGGAGGGGCAGGAAGCTAGTGGCACCACCGGTAAAGCTGCTGGCCGAGGCAGAAGGGATTCCGGTTTATCAGCCGCAGAAAGTGAAAAGTGATGAGGCCATTGAGCGAATTGCTGCCTTGGCTTCTCCTTGCATAGCGGTGGTGGCCTATGGGCAGTTGCTGCCAGCCGAGATTTTGGCATTGCCCCACTTGGGGGCCGTAAATGTTCATGCCTCTCTTCTGCCAAAATACCGGGGACCGGCACCTATTCATTGGGCCTTGATCCGCGGCGAAGAGAAAACCGGGATTACCACAATGCTCATGGACATGGGTATGGACACCGGGGACATTCTCATGCAGAGGGAGGTACCAATCGGAGCAACAGATACAGCCGGTACCCTTCATGATCGTTTGGCTGAGGAAGGGGCCAAGCTGCTGGTGGAAACCCTCCATTTGTTGAAAAAGGGTGCGGTGATACCAAGAGCACAAGATGCTTCCCAGGCAAGTTTGGCGCCTATGCTGGTCAAAGAAGACGGCGAGATCGACTGGAACGAAGAGGCGAAGAAAATCTGTTGCCGCATTCGTGGCCTGGATCCCTGGCCGGGAGGATTTACCCTGTGGCAGGGAAAGCGATTGAAGCTTTTTGGCTGCCAACCTCTAGGGAAAGCAACACAGGCCAAGGCAGGCACGGTGATTGCAGCGAATGAAGGGGGCTTGCAGGTAGCCAGCGGAAAAGGGGCGGTACTCATCAAGACCTTGCAGCTCGAAGGCCGTCGTTGTCTTCCAGTGGCAGATTTTCTCAGAGGATATTCCCTTCAAGTGGAGACCAGATTCGGTGAGTGAAGTATTAGAGTCAAAAGAAAAATTCTCAACAACTCCTAGAAAAGCACTTAGCGGGGCTAGCCAGATTCCGGAAAAGCCGCAAAAGCGGATTTTTATCGGACTGCTGGCAGTTACCTGTGTCATTCTTGCTGGCTTGGCCTACGTGCTCTGGTGGGTTCCCTACGTGGGACTGCGGAATATCAATCCATATTTGCCGGTCATCTTGGCGGTAATCCTGGGTCTGGTTGTGCTCGCGGTAGCTGCGGGCTCCCTGCTGTTGACTTTGACTATTCTGGCGGGCCACGATTTTATCCTCTCAGGTAAACTCAGAGGAGCGGTGGTCAAAATTCTATTTCCGCTTCTGGTTGTAATGGGAAAACTTTTCGGCCTCTCCAGGGAGAAGATCAGCCATTCCTTTGTTGCCATAAACAATCAGTTGGTTTTGGCTCAAGACCTGAAGATGGGGCCATCTCGTCTGCTCTTGCTGATGCCCCACTGCCTGCAAAATCACGACTGCCGTGTGAAGATAACCGGGAACGTGGAAAATTGTGAGGGCTGCGGCAAATGCCCCATTAAAGAGCTTCTGAAAATCGCACACAAATACGGCGTGGAGCTGGCAGTGGCCACAGGTGGTACCATTGCCCGGCGCATCGTGGTTCAGAAGAGACCTAGACTAATTATAGCCGTAGCCTGCGAACGCGATCTCACCAGTGGCATCCAGGATACTTATCCTTTACCGGTTTACGGTATTTTCAACCGCCGCCCCTTCGGTCCCTGTTTTAATACAGGGTTGCCGCTGGAAGAGGTGGAAATGGCTATCCGCCGCTTTCTGGACGCTTCAGCATGATGAATGCCAGGGCCATTGCCATGCACACCCTGATTCAGGTGGTCCGACGCGGCTCCTTCCCAGACGTACTCCTAGACATATACTTTAAAGAACACCCTAAATTGGACTCTCGGGACCGTGCACTTGTCACCGAATTGGTCTACGGCGTGCTGCGGTGGCAGGGGCGGTTGGACTGGATAATTAATCAGCAAATCAAGATGAAGCCGGATAAGGTAGATCTTACTGTCCGGCTGATCCTTCGTTTAGCCGTGTATCAGCTTCTCTTTTTAGATCGGATACCGGCAGCGGCGGCGGTGCACGAAGCGGTGGAGCTTGCCAAAGCGAGCCAGCCAGAACATGTGGTCCGTTTTGTAAATGGAGTCTTGCGGGCAATTTCCAGGAGAAGTACGGTTCTAAAAAAAGCCGACCTGGAGGGCAGTGCTGAACATCGTCTGTCAATACACTATTCCTATCCAGTCTGGCTGGTTCAGCATTGGCTGACACTCTTGGGGGCCGAGGAGACCGAGTCTTTTTGCCAGGCGAGTAACCAGATTCCCCCCACCACAATCAGGGTTAATACCCTCAAGACCACGGTGGCAGCTATAGCCGGTTCTTTAAAAGGTCTCGGCTTTTTGGTGGAATCTGGAAAATTTGTTCCCGCAGCACTCCACTTGAGATCCATTCGCACTGATCTGTCGTCTCTTGATCAATATGAACGGGGAGAGTTTCAGGTACAGGATGAGGCCTCCCAGTTGATTGCCCACTTGCTTCAACCGCAGCCGGGCGAGAGAATACTGGATGGTTGTGCAGGTTTGGGGGCAAAAAGTACTCATCTCGCCCAACTTATGGAAAACCAAGGAAAAATAGTTGCCCTGGACAATCAGGGCTGGAAGTTGACTCGCCTTATGGAGAATGCTCAGCGTCTTGAAGTCTCATGTATCGAACCGGTAGAAATGGATGTGTTTGAACTCGAGCCCTCAGGTGGGGGGATGTCCTTTGATCGGATTCTCTTGGACGCGCCCTGCACTGGCTTGGGAGTGATAAGACGGAACCCCGACATAAAATGGAAGGTCAAACCAAAGGATTTTCGGCGACTACACTTGGTACAGAAGCAAATGTTGGAGAGAGTGGCTCCTTTGCTGAAGCCTGGTGGTGTCCTGCTATACGCAACCTGCACCGTGAGTAAGGAGGAAAATGAGGAGACGGTGCAAGCTCTTCTGGTTGAACATCCGGACTATCAGCTGGAGTCGGCGCGTCCTTATCTACCAGCGGGAAGTGCAGGCGTGCTGACCCGGGGTGGTGCTGTGCAGACCTGGCCCCATAGACATGGAATAGATGGATTCTTCGCTGCTCGCCTCCGACGTATCAGCTGACAGCCCTTCGATGGACTCAGGGCTTTCAGCAGACAGCTTGCAGCTAATAAACAATTTAGAGGCAAAGCGGCCAGCTGCTTGCCGCATGCTGCTCGCTGAAAAAGAATCGTGCCGTTGCCTTATTGTTTGGATTTCGCTATGGTGCAAGAGCGATGGCCCTGTTGAATAAGTTACTCAAATTTGGGATCTACGCTGTCATGTTTTTAGCGGCACTGGTGTGTAGTCTCTACTTCACTAGCAAGTGGATCGTCCAAAGTGAGGAAGAAGTTCTAGTCCCCAACTTGGTTGGACATGATACGGTGTACGCTTTGGATCAACTCACCTCTCTAGGACTGAATATCAAGGTGGGGGGGTTTATGTGGAGCGAAAGCGTTCCCAAGAACTTCATCGCCTCTCAAAAACCCGATTCGGGGACCTGGCTAAAAAAAGATAGAGATGTGAAAGTAATTATTTCTCGGGGCTCAAAAAGGGTGCGTGTTCCGAAGCTGGTGGGCACTAAACTGCGTGAGGCCAAGCTGGTTCTTGGCCAAAATGGTCTGCAACTTGGTGGCATCTGTAGAGTTCCTGACTCACAATATCCGCCGGGTACGATAATTGCTCAGAGACCAGAATTTTTGCAGGAAATAGAACGGGGACAATCAGTTGATTTCTTAATTAGCACTGGCAGCAAATCCATTGCAGTAGCCATGCCTGAACTGCGACAGCGATCTGTGGGTCAGGCCCTGAAAATGCTCGAAGGGCTGAGTTTGCTGCCCTCTGAAGTCAAGGAGATTCACCGGCCTGATCAACCTTTAAATACTGTGGTTGATCAGCGACCTTTGTCGGGTTATCGTGTAGATGGTGATACTTCCATCGTTTTGACCATCAATAGGCTCCCGCACCCTAAAGGGCAGGCGGCAAAGTTGTGGTGGTTCACCTATCACTTGGCGGCCGGTTATTTCAAGAAGGAAATTACTCTGAGTCAACACCAAGACGGCGAGGATATCGACCTATATCGTAGGATTCACCGTCCTGGAGAGCAGCTGGACTGGCTCATCTGGGCTCGTTCTCCCGACGAGGTAAGTATTCTGGTGGACGGTTTGCCCCAAAGGCAAGAAGCAAGTAGTTTTAGCTGGTTAAGGTACTTTTCACTAGGCGAAGAGCTTGCACCTCTTCCATTTGTCAAGGCACGGAGAGCATCATGAAGAAACTGGCTCCCTCAATTCTGTCTGCAGATTTTTCCAGGCTGGGAGAAGAAGTTGCCGCAGTAACCGCTGCGGGTGCTGACTACATCCATGTGGATGTAATGGATGGCCATTTTGTTCCCAATATAACCATAGGGCCGCTGGTGGTGGAGGCTGTACGGCGAAGCACCCGCTTGCCTTTGGACGTGCATTTGATGATCAGCGAACCAGATCTATACCTGGAGGAATTCATTAAAGCTGGAGCGGATATTGTTGGAGTACACGCAGAAATTCTGCCGCACTTACACCGCACAATAGAGCGTATCAAAGCATTGGGTGCAAAGGCTTCAGTAACCCTCAATCCCTCCACGCCTTTGGTTATGGTGGAACATGTCCTGGGCCTGGTGGATCAAGTGCTGCTAATGACTGTCAATCCTGGCTTTGGTGGTCAGTCATTCATTGCGGCAGTCATCCCAAAAATCCAAGCTCTCCGTAAGATTATTGATGAGCGGGGGTTGCCGGTAGAACTGGAAGTGGATGGAGGCATAAATGGTGAGACCATAGGTGAGGCGGCTCGAGCCGGGGCTGATGTTTTTGTTGCCGGCTCGGCAGTTTTTTCCACTTCAGATTATGGAGAGACCCTGAGACTGTTCAGGGAGAAGATTAAGGAAGCACTCGCTTAAAAACAGCTGGAAGCAGGCAGCGGGCAGGGGGCAGCGTCAATCTGGTGAATCAAATCCTAAATCCTAAGCACGAAATCCGAAACAATATCAAATGACCAAAACACAAAATTCAAAACGAAGAGTCCCTAAAGGTATGAACTTGTTTTGAACATTTGAAAATCTGACCTCCGACCTCTGACTTCTGACCTCTAACTTCTCATCATTTGGTGCCTAGTCCCTAGTGTTTAGTGCCTAGTTTTCTCTGACGGCTCAATGGACGGGACTTCCGGGTTTCACCTTTTTCTCCGGGGCGAGAAGGGTCATCTCCTCATCATCACCTGCAACCAAAACCATGCCTTCAGAAATGATTCCCATCAGTTTGGCCGGTTTCAGATTTGCCACTATCACCACCTGTTTGCCAAGCAAATCCTCCGGGAGGTAACGTCGAGCAATACCGGCCACAACAGTCCGTCTCTTCCCTAAATCCACCTCCAGTTTAAGGAGGTTCTCGGAACCAGGGATCGATTCCGCTCGAACGATCTCTGCCACCCGCAGATCCAAGCGGGTAAACTCATCCAGCCTAACCAATGGTTTATCTGTGGCCGCAGCCTCGGCACTTTCATTTTTAGCGGCCTTGTCGATTCTGGGGAACAAGGGTTTGCCGCGACGGGTTGCTGTCTGCGGAGACAAGGTTCCCCAGATTGCGTGCTCCTCCAGTCTCAACTTCAATGGATCAATTTTGACTCCCAGCCTATCTAGCAATTTCTCGCTGGTATCAGGCATTATTGGGGCAAGAAGTACCCCTACTACTTTCAGGCTTTCCAGAGAATAGTAAAGGACTGTGTGTAAACGGTTCTGTTTCTGAGGATCGCGAGCCAAAACCCAGGGGGCACTTTGGTCAATGTAGCGGTTCACCTGGTTGATGACTTCCCAGATCGCCATGAGTGCTTTGTGGAACTGCAACTGTTCCATATGGTTTGCGTAGGTCTGGGGTAGGTCTTCTACCGCTCCTTTCAACTCACTATCATCTTTTTCCTCATCCTTCCCTTGGGGAATCTGACCATGGCAGTATTTGTGAACCATGGTCAAGAGGCGACTGGTGAGATTGCCGAGGTCATTGGCCAAATCAGCATTTATTCTGGAAACAAGGGCAGCTTCACTGAAGCTGGCGTCGAGGCCGAAGACCATTTCCCTCATCAGGAAGTAACGAAAACCATCTAGGCCGTAAACTTTGAGGAGATCCAAGGGCTTGACTACCGTGCCTGTACTCTTGGACATCTTTTTCTCTTCCACGTTCCAGTAGCCGTGTACATTTAGATGGAGATACAGAGGAATGCCAGCAGCCTTTAGCATGGTTGGCCAATAGATACCGTGGGGCTTGAGAATGTCTTTAGCGATGAGATGCTGGGCCACCGGCCAATAGGTGGAAAAGAGAGGGCCGTCGGGATAGGACAAAGCGGAGACGTAGTTGATCAGAGCGTCAAACCAGACATAGGTCACATAACGGTCATCAAATGGCAAGGTGATTCCCCAACTCAATCTAGATTTTGGCCTCGATATGCAAAGATCCTCTAGTGGTTCACTGAGAAAACTGAGTACCTCATTGCGATATCGCTCCGGCCTAATGAAGGTGGGATTCTTCTGGATGTGGTCTATGAGCCAGTCCTGGTATTTGCTCATTTTGAAAAAATAGTTTTCCTCCTCACGGACCACGGGGGGACGATCATGCTGGGGGCACTTGCCGTCAACCAGTTCTTTGGCAGTATAGAACCGTTCACAGCCAACACAATATTGGCCGCTGTAAGAGCCAAAGTAGATATCTCCCTGGTCATAAACTTGCTGGAGGATATAGGAGACCACCCGCTTGTGACGTTCATCAGTGGTACGGATGAAGTAGTTGTTGGTGATATTAAGATTTGGCCAGGTCTGGCGAAACAACTCGCTTATTTGGTCAACGTAATCTTGAGGACTTTTACCCGCGGCAGCCGCAGCTTCTACCACTTTGTCCCCATGCTCATCCGTGCCGGTTAGAAAATAGGTTTCTTTGCCGGTGAGCAGATGGAAGCGGTTGAGAACATCCGCAACGATGGTCGTGTAGGCATGTCCGAGGTGGGGTGGAGCATTCACGTAGTATATAGGTGTGGTGATGTAATACCTACCTGCCATAGGTCCTCCCTAAATTAGCCTCTGTCCAAATCCCCTTCAGCTTCAGCTCCTCTAGCACCACACTGACGGCAAGCTGCCGTCTTCGCCTCGAGCTGGGAAAGTGCATATTCAATCTCTCTGCCATCGGTTAGGGCGACCACCACCTTCTTTTCCATGACATTCTGGCGAATCACCTTCCCTTCCCCTTCAGGGGTCGTGATCCGTTTTCCCACTCTGGGCATTCCCTTTTTCATTTCAATATAATCGAAATATTCGTATTTAAGGCAACACATGAGCCGGCCGCAGACTCCAGATATCTTTGTGGGGTTGAGAGAGAGGTTTTGCTCTTTAGCCATTTTTACCGAGACGGAATGGAACTCTTTAAGAAATGTGGCACAGCAGAGTTCCCGTCCGCAAGGGCCAACACCCCCGATCATCTTGGCTTTGTTGCGCACGCCGATTTGTCGAAGTTCGACTCGGGTGTGCAATTCCTTCACTAGATCTTTGACGAGCTCGCGGAAATCGACTCGGCCGTCGGCGTAGAAGTAAAAGATGATCTTAGACCCATCAAAGAAGCTCTCCACGTCTACCAAGGTCATGGGCAAAGAGCGCTCTTCTATACGTGCCTGGCAGAAAGTGTGAGCTTCTTTCTCTCGGGTAAGACAGTCCTGATATTGCTGGCGATCGGTATCGTTTGCCAGTCTGAATACCTCTTTCAATTGGTCTTTGGGAAAGTTAGGATCTCGCTTTCTCACCGGAGTTGCCACAATACCAAAACTCAACCCTTTCTCGGTCTTGACAATCACCTCGTCTCCCTCTTTGAGAACAAAGTGACCTGGAGCGAAGTTATATATTTTGCCGCCTTCGCGAAAGCGGACGCCAACAATATTATCCATAGAGCTTCCTAATCAAAGGGTTGTCCCTAATTGTCAGGGTTTGTATGTTTAGCCACCAATCCCAAGGGGCCAAGCAAGTCGCTTTCTGACCACGAGGGGGAGATCCGCTCCTATCGCTTCGGACTGGCCCGTTGCTCGTGCGTAAAATAAGAGTAGGAGCGTTTCGAGACTCAATCGTCTGTTAACATTATAACCTATAGCTCCCTGTACTGTGCACACAAGGTCGAAGAATTGCAAGAGGTGGTCGGAATTAATGCGCGGTGCCATAGCCTTTATCTCATGGGCGAGATCTGAATTCAGCAGGCCGGCGCTATCGGTTGCCTCGAACTTTTCCACCAGGAGATCCCGAATCCATGTTTTCAACCATTCCAGATCTTGGTGCAGATCTAGATTGTCGCATTTCCACCTGTTGTTTAGAGCCAAGAGGTCGGTGATTCGAGATTTGTG
>JARRNM010000066.1:39485-45156 GCA_037384945.1 Deltaproteobacteria bacterium | reverse complement strand
GTAGTGGCAGTCGCCAGGATGGCAGCCGCTGATGAGCACTGCATCTGCCCCTTCCAACAGAGCCTTGATTACATACTTGGGGTCCACCATCCCGGTGCACATCATTCTGATCATTCTCACGTTGGGAGGCTGGGTTAACCTTGAGGTCCCTGCCAAATCCGCAGCGGTGTAGGTACACCAGTTGCAAACAAAAGCGATTATTGTCGGCTCGAAGTCTGACATGTTCTTCCTCCCACTAAAATGTCTAAAGTGAGCTAAAATGCCCAAAATTGGTGAATAGCCTTCCCTGATTTGGTCTGGTATTCTGAGTTCTCCCTTCGTAGATTCACATTTCACCTAGCCAACCAAGTCGTCCAGAATGCCCTCGATCTCAGCGAAGATCTGCCTACCGGTAAAATGGTTAATTCGTGCGGCTCCACTTGGGCAGTGGCCGGCGCAACTTCCACATCCTTTACAAAGTGCCTCGTTGATCACCGAAACGTTTCTTCGCGGATCGAACTCAATGGCCGAATACGGACAAAGATTGATGCAGGCCTGACAACCAGCACATACATCAGGATCAATCCAGGTGATGGTGGAGGGAATTTCTACCTTCCCCTTGGTAGCGAGAGCCAGCGCTTGACCTGCCGCCCCAGCCGCATGGGAAACAGCATCTGGAATGTCTTTAGGCCCTTGGCAGGTCCCTGCCAAAAAAACTCCATCAGTTGCAGTGGAGACGGGACCCAGTTTGGGATGCTCTTCCAGAAAGAATCCATCGCCTCCCTGGTTGATTCCGAATAGCCGAGCCAAGTCGGCAGCATCTTTGGTGGGCTCCATAGCCGTACAAAGAACAACCATGTCTACTGGCACCCGTAGCTTTTTACCAATTAAGGTGTCTTCACCGATTATGATAAGTTTGCCCTCTTCCTCAGATCCTAGGGCCTGGTCGGTGATCTCGGCAGGTTTTCCCCGTATGAAAGTAATCCCCTCTTCTTGAAGTCTACGGTAAAATTCCTCGTATCCTTTGCCAAAACATCGCATGTCAATATAAAAATTATAGACCTTTGTATCATGTCCGGCCTTTTCCTTGATGAGATGGCCGTATTTGAGCGCATACATGCAGCAGACCCGTGAGCAATACTCGTGGTAATTAACATCACGACTTCCCACGCAGTGGATGATGCCAACGCTGGCCGGCGGTTGGCCATTTTTCATGACTATTTTTCCACCCGTGGGTCCCACCGCATTGTTCAGCCGCTCGAACTCCAGGCCGGTATACACCTCTGGAAATCGTCCATAACCGTACTGCTTGATTGGACTGGGGTCTAGAACCTGGAATCCGGTAGCCATGATGATGCTACCCACCTTGACCTCAACTTCCTCTTCCACCATATTATGGTCGACAGCATTGCGCTCGCAGGTTCGGACACATTCCATACACTCGCAACAGAGCCCGCAATTGATGCAGCGCTTCGCCTCGCTTCTTGCCTCTTCCTCCTCCAACCCCAGGGCCACCTCGTCAAAATGTGATCTGCTCTCTTGGGGATCTCTGTGGCGCAGGTGGGCTCTTGCCTCCACCGGAAGATCTTCAGGCACTTCCCTCCATTCTTGCCCCGGTGGTTCCCTGGCTTCGATTTCCTCGACGTAAAGGGCTAGATCCTCCCCATTGACGTAGCGATGGATGGCTTCCACTGCTTTATGGCCTGAGGCCACAGCCTCAATAACCGTCGCCGGTCCACTCACAGAATCACCGGCACCAAACACACCAGGGATGGCTGTCTGCATGGTGTGGGGATCTACCACCAAGGTATTGCGTCTGGTGATCTCCAGGTCGCCCTCACTCACTGCCCAGTCCACATCGGGGTGCTGGCCTATTGCCGGGATGACCGTATCGCACTCAATGACGAATTCAGAGCCCTCTACCGGGAGCGGCCTCCGTCTACCGCTTTCATCTGGAGGCCCCAGCTCAGTGCGAATACACTCAAAGCCGCTTACCTTGCCGTTGGCACCCACAATGCCTAGAGGAGCGGTAAGGTAATGGATCTCAACCCCTTCGGACAAAGCCCCCTCGATCTCTTCTGGGTAGGCCGGCATCTCTTCTCGACTTCGTCGATAGACGATGCTCACTTGCTCACATCCCAAGCGTACTGCTGCCCTAGCAGCATCAATGGCCACATTACCACCACCGATCACTACTATCCTCTTGCCTGGCGTTGCACGCTCGCCCAGGTTTACCTCCCTGAGAAAATCAACCGCGTCTACCACACCCTCAAAATCCTCCTCACCACTAATGCCCATTTTCAAACTACGGTGAGCGCCAATACCGAGGAAAACAGCCTTGTAACCTTCCGCGCTCAAATCTTCTAAGGTGAAATCAAATCCCAGTCTTTTGCCGGTCTTGGTTTCAATTCCCAGCCGCAGTATGTTATTGATTTCCCGGTCCAGGAGTTCTGGAGGAAGCCGGTAATCAGGTATACCCACGCGAAGCATACCACCCAGCACTGGCAGGGCCTCAAAAATGGTAATCTGGTAGCCCTTTAGTCGCAGATAGTAGGCGGCTGTCAGTCCGGCAGGCCCAGACCCTATCACCGCTATCTTTTCGGGCCGCTCCTCGATCTCGGGCTTTGGTAGCTCTTCCAGATCGACCTGATCAGCTGCAAATCGTTTTAGATCCCTGATCGCCACTGCTTCGTCGATTTCTGCTCGGCGACATTGAAATTCACAGGGGTGGGGACAGACTCGCCCCAACACGCCTGGCAAGGGCAGCCGTTCCATGATCAGTTGAATAGCTTCCTTGTACTTTCCTTGACCAATAAGCTGGACATAACCCTGAACATTAATGCCTGCGGGGCAAGTAATGGTGCAAGGCGCCCGATCCTTTTTCTCAATGCAATAAGTGATGGGTACGGCCTGCGGGAAAAAGCGGTAGATAGCCGTGCGCTTGCTCAGAAACTCATCGAACTCGCTGGGCACCGAAACCGGACACACTTCAGAGCATTGGCCGCAGCCCGTGCATTGGTCCTCTCGAACGTAGCGCGCTTTCCGGTTGATCTTGACAGTGTAATTTCCCACATAGCCATTCACCTCAGCCACTTCGCTATAGGAAAAGAGGTGGATGTTCGGCTCCTGGGCCACAGCTACCGTTTTGGGCGTAGAAATACAGGCAGCGCAGTCCAGGGTGGGAAAGGTCTTATCAAACTTCATCATGTGACCACCAATGGAGGGATTCCTCTCCACCAGGTAGACTTGGTGGCCTGATTTGGCGATGTCCAGCGCTGCCTGGATTCCGGCAATGCCAGCACCAACCACCATTACATCCGGGTGGACACCCACCTCCCTGGTAGCCAGCCTCTGATGTTGACTTACCCGGCTCACCGCCGCCGCCACCAGTGTTTTTGCCTTGCTGGTGGCCTCATCCTTATCTTCCACTACCCAAGAACAGTGTTCACGAATACAGGCCATCTGAAAAAGATAAGGGTTGACACCTGCTCGCTGGCACGCACCTTGGAAGGTCTTCTCATGAAGTCTGGGAGAGCAAGAGGCCACTACCACTCGGTTCAGACCCTGTTCATGGATGTCCTTTTGGATCATCTCTTGGCCAGGATCTGAACACATGAACTTGTAGTCCCGGGCGACTACAACATCTCTCAACCCTTTGGCAAACTCCGCCACCTTCTCAGGGTTGACCTTTCCAGCAATGTTGGTTCCACAATGACAAATGTAAACGCCAATTTTCGCTGCCATAGTCTAACCTCACTTGCAACCAGTTAATTCAGCTAGTCGGTCCTAACAACCGAGACACTGTTCGAGAATCTGGAGGAGCTCCTCGGTCTCCGGTGGCTTCTCTATGTAAGCGGCCGGCTCTGGAACCTTCTGTCCCCTATAGGTATTCAAAACTTGTTGGGAATGAAAAAAGGTCTTTTTGGCTATGGCCGACAGCATAATCACCGGAATATCCTTGAGTTCCTCGTCAGTTTTCAATTCCCGATACATTTGAATCCCGCCCTCTCGGGGCATCATCACATCCAGGATGATTGCCGCCGGCTTTTTCTCTCGGGCTCTCAGAATGCCCTCTTCTCCGTTGATGGCGATAATTGGTTTATAGCCACTGGTCTCTAGCAGAGTGGTGATGAAGGTGCGCATGTCCAGCTCATCATCCACCACCAAGATTCTCTTTTTCTTCATGACATTCTCCTTCTGACCGAAATCATCCATTTCTTATTGAATAGCTTGGCCTTGTGACTATACTCTGCTAATCCGCTTCACCTTCCAACCTGACCAAGACCGTTCTCTGCTGGCTCAACCGGGGAGCTTGAAGGCAAGCTCTGGGTTGCGGATGGCCATTACATGGCAGTGCGCCCGCCTTGCCACATTCTCAACCGTGCTGCCGAAGCTCTGCTTGTCCAGCTCAGAACTGCCGGAAGCACCCATGATAATGAAATCCACCTTATGCTCTCTGGCGTAGCGCACAATCTCCACAAAAGGAACCCCGACTCGAGCTGCGAAGACAGCCCGATTACAGCTTTCCAACCTGTTTCCATACTTGGACTTGAGGTCTTCCTCTGCTTGATTCACCAGCTCTTGGTCTGCTACCCGTTCTTCCTTATTCGGGTCGACATACTCGTCCACCACGTGGCGCATATACTTATAGCCTGAATGCAATACATGCAGCAGATGAAGCTTGGCGTCATATCGCTGGCAGAAGTCTACGGCATGATGGAATGCCATCTCTGCCTCATCAGAAAAATCACTGCAGTACAGAATGTTTTTGTATTCAACCATGACTTCTCCCTCTGTGCTTAGGCCATAACCGAGTGTGATTCTTGGTTCTCATTTTCCCCTCCATTATATTCATTGAGGTTTTCCCCATTCTTGCTCGGTCCCGAAGGTAGCGACAGGCGGAATACTGAGCCTGCGGCCGGCTCGGATTCAACCTCAACAGAACCTCCGTGCTCCTGGGCAATTTTCTGAACGTTTAGGAGGCCCAAACCAGTACCGTCTGCACCTTTGGTGCTGAAAAATGTGGTAAAGATCTTCTCCTTGCCTTCAGCGGAAATACCGCAACCATTGTCCCTGACTTCGAAGCAGACTGCCCAGTTCGGGCAAGTGTAGGTGCGCAATGTGACTTTTCCCTGTGTGTGACCGCAGACTTCCGGTCGGCAGGCATCTATAGCATTGCTGACTAAGTTGACCAAACACTGATGGATGCCGCTCACATCCATTGCCACCGGTTCCAGACCATCCTCAGTTTCCAGACTCAGATTGATTCCGAACTCCTCTGCCCGTTTCTTCAGAAGCTCCACCGCTTCGGCAGCCAGCTCATTTGCCTCTGCCAAGCGGTATTCCGGTTTGCGTTCTTTGCAATAGGTGAGCAGATCCATCGCCAGGCTCGAGATCTTGCTAATGTTGCGCTGCACCATGTCCCAACCATCCTGCAAATAGTCCCGCTTTGACAGCTCGAAGCCTTTATTGACTACGAACACCCCTCCCTTAAGTCCTCCTACGATGTTCTTGATGGCATGAGCTATACTTGCCGCTGTCTGCCCGGTAGCTGCCAGTCGCTCCGACTGGATTAGCTGCCTTTCTAAGCGACGAATTTCCCGAAAGTCCTGAAAAAAGGTGACACAGCCCACCTTTTGGCCTTCTTGTTCTAGAATCGTGTGAGTTAAGCGAATCGGAATTAGTTCCCCCC
>JARRNM010000066.1:26528-39463 GCA_037384945.1 Deltaproteobacteria bacterium | reverse complement strand
CATAGAGGTCTTCTAGGGTGAGCCGGCCTACCACCTCATCTTCCCTGTACCCAGTCAACCTCTGGGCGCTTTCATTAAAAATGACTATCTTTCTCTTTGCGTCTCCGGCCACAATGCCGTCCAAAGAGTTATCAATGAGGTTGGCCTGGAAGTCGCTGATGCGTTGGATTTCGGCAGTGGCCTCCCTAACTCGCCGTTCTAAATTCTCTGTGTAGTCCCGCAACTGCCTCTTCAGCTGGATTTTTTCCTTAGCCCGTTTCAGTGCCACAAACAAAGCGTCGTCGTGGATCGGCTTGGTAATGAAATCTGAAGCCTCCAGTTGTAGGGCGCTGATGGCCAGTTCCATCTCTCCGTGACCGGTTATGATTATCACTTCGGAATCCGTCTGCATTTCTTTTATGCGCCGAAGCACTGCTATTCCGTCCATGCCCGGCATCTTGATATCAGTAAGCACCAGCGCCGGCTGCTTTCGTTTGAATATTTCCAAACCCTGCTCACCGCTATCGGCAGTCCAAACCACATAGCCGGCATCCTTGAGGGCAATGGACATGACTTTTCGGATACCCTCTTCGTCGTCGATAAGGAGGACGTGCTTTAAATTGGCTTCAGCCACCCACCACCTCCATCGCCTCCTGCGTTTCCTGTGCCGCCGCTGGAAAACTAATGGTAAATGTGGTCCCTCGACCCTCAGCAGTTTGCACTTCTATGATGCCGTCATAGTCCCGTACGATGCCAAAGCTGATTGCCAACCCTAGCCCGGTACCCTTGCCCACCGGTTTGGTGGTAAAAAAGGGTTCAAATATCTTCTCTTTCACCGCTTCGCTCATGCCCGGTCCGGTATCGGACACAGCCACCAGCACCCGATCTCCTGCAGTTTTTGATGAGATCCTGAGTACTTTTTCAATATCCTGTCCCGCTCGCTCCTGCTTTTCATCCATAGCATCACGGGCGTTCATGATGAGGTTGAGAAAAACTTGCTCCAACCGGTTCCGATCACCTTTGATTGGTGGCAACTCTTGGTCCAAGTCCACCTCTACCTTGATGCCATGAACTTCCAGCTGGCGGCCTAGAACCGTGAAGGTCCCGGAAATGCAATCATTGAGTTGGACGTTTACTTTGCGAATATCTGTTTTCCGGCCAAATTGGCGCAGGTGATTTATAATGAGTGAAGCACGGTCCACCTGACTGTCCATTTCATCTGCTAACTCCCGAAGAATATCAGGAGACACTGGCTCCTTTCTATCTATCTTCTTGGTGAGAAAACTGGCGGCGGTCTTTATCACTGAGAGGGGTTGATTTAACTCATGAGCAACACCGGCCGACATCTCGCCCAAGGTGGCCATTTTACTCGCCTGAATGAGTTGCTCTTCACTCTTGACCCGCTCGGTCACATCAGAGGTGGTAACAATCACCGAATCCTGGCCAATGTCTGTAAGGCTGGAGTAACGTATGTTCACCATTATTGACTCAGTTTCTTTTGTCTGCTGTCTCACCTTGTAGACTGCCCCTTCTCTCTCCCACGAGACTTTTCTGAGGCGATCCCATTCTTGGGGTTCAGCCAGCTCTAAAAAGCTCTTGCCGACGATTTCGTCTTTTGAGAAACCATAGAACTTCAGGGCTCGTTCGTTGGCGTCCTTGATCTCCAAGTTTTCAAGGTTCACTAAAAAAATAGGGTTGGGATCACTGTTAAACAGGGTCCGGTACTTTTCCTCTGATCGCTTAAGCTCCTGTTCCAGTATACGCACCTGGGTAATATCCGTTGCCATCTCCATGGCAGCCACCACCCTACCCTCCTCGTCAAATATGGGGGAGGTAAAAGCAAGAACATAGGCGAGGGTGCCGTCTTTGCGTACCACCGACTCCTCGCTTGAATGGGGCAGGCCATCCTGGAAGGTTTTCTCAACAGGGCAGACCGAGCATTTCTCCTCCCTGCCCTTGTAAGCCCGGTAACAGTACTCCCCTTGGCAGTTGCCAAAGCGCTCCTCGAAGACTCTGTTTACTTGGGTGATGCGAAAGTCCCGGTCCTGAACGCTGATCTGACAGGGAACCTCTGCAAAGAGAGTCTGATATTCCTCCTTGCTTTTCTGGAGGGCATTTGCCTGGTCTCTGATGTTTTGCCGCATATTGTCAAAAGAACGGGAGAGATCGCCGATCTCATCTTGAGTAATGGTATTCACCTCCTGCTCGTAGTCACCTCTCGCGAGTTGCTTTGTAGCTGAAAGCAGACGGCGAATGGGACGGTTAACAAAATAGACGATGCAGCCGGCCACAATAGCGGTGACCCCTAGGAAGATGAGGGTGGCAAAAAAGATGATCTTTTTCTTGGTGGCAAGGATTTCTCGATCCAAAGGCTGCAGTGATAGGCTTATATCCAAGACCCCCAAGACGGTCTGCTTCTTTGGATGGTAGTGACAGGCAGCCTCCCAGCAACTGGGCTCATTATATATGGGATTGATCATGCCCAGGACTCGATGTCCTGCCGGGCTGCGATAGATTCGGGTGCGATCGCTCATGCTCAACCGTTCCAAGGGCCGGTCCCGCCGGTGGCAGGCATAACACGCCTCCGCCTGTAGATCCACATTAGTACCGATATCCTCTTTTGTATTGGCAAACATGATTTCCCCGGTCTTGTTGAATACCCGGATCTTCTCCACCCCCGGCTGGGCACCGATGGCCTCAATAATCTTGTGCAAACTCTCCCGCTGATTCTTTAGCATGCTGTAGTGGGCGCCCCGCTTCACTGTGTCACTAAACTGGTTTACATTCATTACCATTCTGTCAAACGCCTGCTCTTCCTGGAGCGATAGTAGATAAAAAGTGAAACCAAGTACGGCAACCAGGAAAATCAAACCCACTGCCAGACCCAGTTTGAAACAAAGACTGCGCCTGAATCTTCTAAGAAGATCTCGACCTGAGTTGTCTTTGGCTGACTCACTCATCCAAAACACTCCAATGGGTTTGTGGGTTGATCACTATGCCAGGGTCATGCCATCGGAGACATCGATCGAAAAATATGTTTAATTTCAACTTGTTAATATAGATACTGCTGAAAAAAGTGGCAGGTTGGGTGGTATGTTGCTGCTTCAGTTATGCAACAATATTTGGGAGTTTTTTTAGTAAGTCATAGTAATATATGACTTTTTTTGAAAATTGACAATTTGCAACATTATGCAACATTAGTTGCAGGCCATGCAACTCATACAGGTCACGGCGAGATATTATACTTTTTCATTTTGCGCCATAAGGTGGTGCGGTCCATGTTTAGGGCCTGGGCGGCCCTTTGTCGATGCCAACGGTTTTCTTTTAGTACTTCTATTATTCGCTCCCTTTCCCAGTGATGCTGTGCTGTAGCGACATCAGTCCCGCAGATGATTCCCTTCTCCAGGTGACTACCGGGCGTCTGCAGGTATATAGGTAGGTGTCTTCCCTCGATTACCTCACCCCGACAAAGCACACAGGCGTGTTCAATGATATTTTCCAGTTCTCGTATGTTGCCCGGATAAGCATAATTCAGGAGAATATCCATGGCATCTTCGGCGATCCTGGCTACGGAAGCGCCTTTGGTAACATTGTACTGTTTGATAAAATTATTGATTAGCAGAGGTATATCTGCGCGCCGTTCTTTAAGAGGCGGCAGTTCCAGCCGCATCACATTGAGACGGTAGAAAAGGTCTTCACGGAACCTTTTCTCCCTGACTAGATCTTCAAGTATCTGGTTGGTGGCAGCGATGATCCGCACGTCCACCCGACAGAGTTTTCTGCCACCCAAGGGATAGAATTCTTTGTCTTCTAACACTCTCAAGAGTTTGGCCTGGAGGGAGAGGGGCATGTCCCCTATCTCGTCGAGGAAAATGCTACCCCCGTCAGCTTCCTGAAAACGGCCCGGTTTGTCCCGGTCCGCTCCGGTAAAGGCTCCTTTGACATAGCCAAACATCTCTGACTCCAGTAAATTGTCTGGCAGGGCCGCACAGTTGACTTTAACAAAAGGTTTCTCCTTTCGCCGTGAAGCATTATGAATGATCTTGGCCAGTAGATCCTTGCCTGTACCGGTGGGGCCTTCGACCAGAACGTTGGCTTCGCTCTCGGCAACCACTGGGAGAATCTCAAAGATCTGTTGCATCACTCCGTCTTTGCCGATCATGTCGGCGAAAGTGTATTTATTACTTATGGCACGGTTGAGCTGCTGGATTAGGGAGAGATCCTGAAAGGTCTCCAGCCCGCCTATAATTTCTCCCCCTTCGTTCCGCAGGGCCATGAAGTTTGCGCGGATGGGCAATTTGCGGCCGTCTTTGATAAATAATCTCCTGTGGAGATTTGCCAGGGTCTTGCCAGTGACGATTGATTCCTCGAGGCTGCAGATCTCTCCAGGGAGATTGCAGCCCGTGAGCTTGGCGTGATGCTGGCCCAGAATCTCCTGACGGTGGTAACCTGTAATAGTCTCGGCCATGGAATTGAAGGAAGTTATGTGCCCACCCCGGTTGACCGTAAAGATGCCGATGTCCAAATTGTCCAAGATTAGTTTAAGTCTGTGTTCGCCGTAGCGAATCCGGTCTAATAATTCGCTGTAAACAGAAAGGTCCTGAAATATTTCGATGCAGCCTGTTACGCTGCCGTCGCCGCTTAACAAGGGAGAGACAAGCTTGGTAATTTGCCGCTTATTGCCATTTTCATCCAAGATCTCCATATCAAAGGCCAGCGGCTTGCCACTTGCCTTGACCGCATCACTGTACATGCACTGGCCATGGCACAGGTCGCTGAAAAAAACCTCGTAACACTTCTTGCCAATGACCTCATTTTCCTTGAGACCGGTGAGACTTTGCACCGCTTCATTGAACGAGGTGATCCTCCGTTCTATATCAACGGTGAAAACACCAATACCCAGATTCTCCAAAAGCTGGCTGAATTGCCCGTGCAAAATATTGGTCTCGGACCGTAGAGCTTTTTCAGGCATGACTCTGAAACCCTTTGTCCCTGGGAGTTCCTCCCTAGCTACAGAGCTGGAGAGTATTGAAAATAATCTCTGGACTCCAGGATGAATGTTGCAACCATTTGCAACAAATAATAACACACAAGCGTCGAAAAACGAAAACATAAGCCATCTAAGAAAGGCATGGGAGTCTAAAGGCAGCAGCCACCTTGCAGCTGGCAGCAGCCGGAGGTCAGAAGTCAGACGACAGAGGACAGATGGTTCAAAGTGGCGAATATTGAACAGCAGAACAAGGAACCTCAGAATGATGAGGTGATCACTTCGATAATCGATCCGCCTGAGGCGGATTCGACATTCTGCGGTTCAAAAAGGACCACCTCGGATGAAGTCAATTTTGTTTGCCTTACTCCTGAATTCTGGATTCTGACTCCTCACTCCTTGCTCTACGCCCCATGCCCCATGCCCAGTACTCTATGCCAGACGCCTTGCACCCTGAGCCCTGAGCCTGATCAGGTTAGAGTGGCTTTCCGGCCGCGATTAAGTGTTTCAATTATGCCTGGCTGAAACATTTTGCACTTCATTGCACAATGATATAAACTGTTGTTAGTTGACCTGAAAATTTTCAGGGTATGTCACTCGGAAACGAATTGTTGCAGTGAGGAGTGAGAACCGTTTGGCCTGATAGGGCTCGTTAGGTTGCGAGCGTTAAGTGCATGGGAATAGAAAAAAACTTGCACTTCTCTAAAGGAGGCTCATTATGTCGCTACCAGAAAAAGTTAGTGTCACCGCGGTCATTGACAACTATCTAGATGTTTTTGAGCCCTCCACTCCCTTAGTGGAGCGGGCGGTGCCCGGAAAACTCAAAGGCTTCCTTTTGGCTGGCCATGGCCTAGCATACCTGGTTGACATCAGCCAGGGAGAAAGCAAGTTCACCCTACTCATGGATACCGGCAACGCCTTTGAACCACTCAAACAAAACTTGGAAACCCTGGGCAGAACTCCAGCCGAGGTCGATGCCCTTTTTCTGAGCCACGGTCACCCGGACCACTACGGCGGCCTTCTTGGCTTTCTTGACTGGCGAGGGGAGCCTCTTTCCATTTACTGCCATCCAGACGTATTCTGGCCCAAATATCTCATGACGCCCCGGGGGAAGGTAGGTCCGTGGAAACTCGAACGTGAGAAAATTGAGGCAACCGGTGCTGAGTTGAATTGCGCCACAGAGGTTAGGCAGCTCCGAGAAGGTGTTTTTCTCACCGGCGAGATTCCTCGCCGTACAAGCTTTGAAGGCCCCATGCCTGGTGCAAAAATCATTAAGGATGGACAGGATATGGACGACCCGCTGGTGGATGAACAGGCCCTGGTGGTAAACCTAGGAGAAAAAGGACTGGTAGTGATTTCGGCTTGTTCTCATCCGGGAATCGTAAATACCATCCAATATGCCCAGGAGATTACCGGAAACTCCCGCATATATGCGGTAATCGGCGGCCTCCACCTCGCGCAGGTGAGCGCTGAGGTGGTCAGCCAGACTATTGTGGGCATCAAGAATTCCGGAGCACAACTGGCACTCACCGGTCATTGCACCGGCTTCCGGCCTAACACCCGCTTAAGTCAGGAACTGGGCAGTACTTTTGCCGTTAGCTGCGTCGGGTCTGTAGCTCATTTAGCCGCTTAGGTCGCGGGCACAAGGTGCAAGGATTCGAGCATGGAGCATAGAGAAAAACCCAAGATTTGCAATCCGCAATTGTCCTTCGGACTCCCACCCTTCGGGCGGGTCTCCGGTTTCGCAATTCGAAATTAAACTCCTGGCTCCTGACTCCTGGCTCCTGACTCCTGGCTCCCGACTCCTGGATTCTGACTTCTGATGATTGCCTTGGGCCTTAAGCCTTCAACCGGGTTGAACTTAAACTGAGCTTTCCATACACCCACAAACGATGACTTATGACAGCTGTTGATCTAGCCACCCTCGACACTCCCGCTCTATTAATCGACCTCGACATTGTTAGGGGCAATCTTGAAGGGATGCAGAAAAAAGCCGATGAATGCGGGGTATCTCTTCGTCCTCACGTAAAAACTCACAAAATACCGGAACTTGCTCATCTTCAGCTGAGTCTGGGCGCAGTTGGCATTACCGTAGCCAAGGCATCAGAGGCAGAAGTTATGGCTGAGGCAGGTATCGAGGACATTTTCATCGCCAACCAAGTTGTCAGCGAAATAAAGCTGAATCGACTCGCAGCTCTCTCGAAAGAGATTAACCTATCAGTAGGATTGGACAGCATTTCGGCAGCGGAGAGACTCTCAGCTGTATTTGCTGCTGCCGGCCTCACCATTGAATATCTCATGGAGATCAACAGCGGCCTCAATCGATGCGGCGTTCTGCCCGGAAGGGATGCGTGCGAGCTCTATCAGGCTATAAGGAGTCTTCCTTCTCTTCGGTTCAAAGGAATCTTCACTCACGCGGGACAGGTATATGGCGCCGGCTCCCTTGCCGAAGTCATGGAGGTGAGTCGCCTCGAAAGCCAAATAATGGTCGAGACCGCGCAAGCACTCAAAGAGAACGGAACTTCCGCTGAAATTGTCTCCGTAGGGTCCACGCCAACCATGAAGGTCTGGGAAGGTTATAAAGGTGTTAATGAGATCCGGCCGGGGAACTACATTTTTCATGACGCCATACAGGTATCCCTCGGGGTGGCCACTGTGGAAGAGTGCGGTTTGTCGATTATGGCCACGGTAATTAGCCGACCCGCCAGAGACAGGGCTGTCATAGATGGGGGAAGCAAGGCTTTTACTTCGGATAGAGGCGCACACGGTAAAGAAATGGCCTCCGGCTTTGGCCTGGTGCTGGGCAAAAAAGCAACATTGGCAAGACTCTCCGAAGAGCACGGGATTATGAGCCTTGACCCGGGCGAAGAGCTGGAGATCGGCGACAGAGTTCGAATAATCCCCAACCATGCTTGTGGGGCAGTTAATCTCTTCGATCGGGCCTATGGGATCAGGAACGGCGAGGTGGTGGAGGAATTCAGAATAGCCGCCCGCGGCAAAAGCCAGTGAGGAAAAATCAGCCGGCAGCTGACAGCGGGCAACTGGCAGCCGGCAGAAAACCTTTCTTTGACCGGCAACCGACTTCTGTTTTTTGCTGCCAGCTGTCTGCTGCTCGCTGCTGGCCGGGAGACAGCGTTTTACGCTGTTTCCCTCATTCCGTCGTGCGGAATTGCAGTATAACCTTGTCGCCTGCCGCTAGCTCTCTTTCTCCCAGTTCAACCTTCCGGACCATTTTCCCTGAGGCGTCATAACACTCAGCCCAAAGCTGATAGGTTCCCGGAGCCAAAGTCAGTTTGCTGATCAGGATCTCCGCTGGCAAGGTCCTCCAGGAACGTAGGTCCGGCTCTTCGCTGGCAAAAATAAGTACGTTCCCGGTAATCCCAGTGAGGAAACCAGCCAGGGCCCCGAAGTCTTTCCCACCTGCTCCCGCTGCTGCTGCTTGCGCTGCTTTTATAGCCAGATATTTGGCAGTCACTCTCGCAATGGTTTTCACCATAATCCGACCCTTGCGGTCCTCCAGGTTCTCCTCGGCGATCTTGCCGATGGGCTCAGCAACAGCAAAAGTTGCATGGAAGACCCCATCTTGCTCCAGCGGTTTAGCGTAAAGCCGTCCGCCGATAATGCGTCTTTGTACGTCCACATAAGTTGGAAAAGCCAGCTTTAGCAGAAACCCGTCGGGCATGGGAAAAACGATGGTAGCCGGCTCCTTAATTGGAGCTCTACCATTGAGATGGAGGACATATACTTCCGCCCTCTCCTTCCGTTCCGCCAAGCTGGGAAATTGCTGCAAGGGTAAGCGTTTTTGCAACTTATCTTGCTCGCTTTTCCCCATGAACTCTGCGGCTGACAAACCGTTTTCCGCCAGTATTGTAGGAACACTTATACCGAAGCGTTGGTACTCTGAATCATATCCATTAATGGCAAGGGAGTATGATATGTAGGCGTCATTCAAATCAGCTCTGGTCTGTCCCATCTCATAAAAGATGCCAATCAGCATTCGCGCGAATGGGTCCTCACGGTAAGCATTTCGGTGTTCCTCATCATATTGCAGGTTGATTGCTGCCAGCTTGCTGTCAATTTTCCGTGCTTCCACCAGGGCGTCCTCAATCTTCGAAAGGTTAACGTAGGACAGGGCAAGAAAGAGATTGATCATTACTGATTCGAAATCCTCACCCCGGTATGGCGCCGCGTTGTCATTTATCAGGAAGGTTGTGGCTTCCCGGCTTACTGAAATGGTGTATAGTTCTTCCATAAGCTGCTCCGCCGCGGTGAAAGCCTGGACAGCTTTTTCGTAGTCTCCAACCGAAAAGGCGAGCATCCCTTCATCTAAATAAAAGAGCAGCTGGTTGCGATTGTGATAGTCTTCCTGGTGTTCCTCCACATAGCTGAGAGCTTGGGAAAACTCCCCTCTTGCACTCATCCCATCAACCGTGGCGGTGAGCTTGTGCGGCATGCCGCAGCCTGAAATAGTTGTTAGAAAAAGAAATGCCCCTACGAGCACTATCGGGACAGGAGAAAAGGAAGAGTGGAATATGGGAAGAGTGGAATATGGGAAAAAACAAAAAACATGATAACCATTTTTAGCTTCCCTTGGACACAACATCATTCGCGCTCACTACGCTTCACCGCAGAGGGTTTCCCTTTTCCAGCATTCCAATCTACGAAAGAAGTCGAGATGTTTCTTCTGAATGCTGGATTCTGCCTCCTTACCCTCTGCCCTATGTCTTTGTAAATCCGCAATCCGCCAAATCAGTAGTCAGTAGCCAGTAGTCAGAATTCAGAAAGGCGCACGGCTCAAGGCTCAGGGCGCAAGGAGAAAAATAGTCTATTACTACCTTGTGCCTTTAGCCTTTCGTCAATCTGAAATCCGAAATCTGTCTTCCGTCGTCCGTCATCTGTCCTCTGACTTCTGACCTCTGATCTCTGTCTTTTTACTCTTTGCCCCATGCGCCATGCCCCGTGCTTTATGCTTCTTTACAACGGACAACGGACCACTGACTACTGACACTTCCTTCACCAGCTGAGTCGACTCCGCGTGACCACCTTCTTGATTTCTTTTTGGCCTATCCACGCCTTCAGGTTAGTTTCCAACTGCACGAGTTCAAGATTCACCTGATAGAGCATCACATATTTGCCCTTTATTTCATCTTTAATGGCATTAATCGATCCCTGGAGCATGTAGTCTGCCCCCACTTCCTTGTACATTGATTTCTGAGTTTCAGGGGCGGTGAAACCTTGTTGTTGATCGGCCTTTTCTTGCCTTAATTCTATGCGTTCATCTTTGGAGGCTACGAATCGCACCTTCCCTGAGTTTATCAAGGCTCGCTCCAAATCTTTGATGAAAACCTGGGTGTTGATGTGTTCGTAGCTTTGATTCTTGACGGTGCCCACAATCACTGTTGGCATCTTGCCCTGATTCTTCGCCTGATAGCTCTGAAGCCAGGGACGATTTAAGCAGTCTTCAATCATTTCCTCCGAGACCAATCTAGAATCGGTGTCGTTCCAGCGGCCACTCAGATCAATAGTCTCATTTACCTCTGTCCTCTTTACCGAAGGTCCGGCGCAAGAAATTAACAATAGAATCATGACCATCAATGACATGCTCTTAGGTAAACTCAAGAACTTGCATTTTAGCTTCATGGCTTCGCCTCCGTGACCTGACTTATGGGTGAGGTTGCATTCGCCTGGAAACATTCCCTGTTTATTTTGCTAAAGCTTATATTTTTTCAGTTCGAATTACTAGGGTTAAGCCGGATGTTTAACTAGTGTCCATTCGAAAACTCGGCATTATCATTCTGCGCGCAGCGAAGAATCTCCCGCAACCCTGATAGTCGCGAGATTCTTCGTCGCCTTGCCCCTCAGAATGACAACGGAAATCCGAGTTTCCGGATGGACACTAACTAGTACTAAAAAAAGCCCGGATGATAGTCCGGGCTCTAGTAGACGTGACAAATTGTTATTCCAAATTGCTACCCCAGCATACACTCTTCAGCGCGCTCGCTGCTGTCGCGGCTCACCTCTCGCCTACAGCGTTTGTATTCTTCAAAGCTGGTGGAACAATAGCCGCAGTTGCTCAACTCCTTCACCAGCCTCCGCTTTTCCTTGAAGCAGCACGCCGCACTGCTACTCGATTCAGTAGTTGCCATAGGAACACCCCCTCTCTTCAGGAGGATTTCAGTGAGAACCTTGCAGAGACGATAATCTGTCGGTCCGCTCCTCCTTACCGACAGATTAACCCGAAGGAGGCAAAAGTCAATAGGACCACCTTGGAGCTGAGGAAAGTCAGGGGTTTGATGCTGGAATAGTAGAGTGATGGAGTAAGAGAGACTTGCAAAATCCCAAATTCCAATCACCAAACTTCAACCGCTAAGGTGTCGGGTGTCAGGAAAAAGAAAAATAGGGGGTAAAACCTGAAACCTGAACAGTGAAACCCCAGTCATTGTGAGTTGTGTTTAAAATCTTGGATACTCCATGCTCTATGCGCCATGCTCCATGCTCTCACTTCGCGGCCTCAACCGGATAACCCGCCTCCTTCCAGCCATATATGCCGCCGAGACAGCGGTAGACCTTGGTATAACCCAGCTTTACCGCCCACATGGCGCCGTTGTGGCTCCGCCCGCACTTGACAAAACCACAGTAGACCACAATCACCTTGTCCTTGTCTGGTCCCAGCAAATCCCGATACTGCTTCTCCATCTCATAGTCCGTGGTTTTCATTTCGGCAATTGGAAACTCGAACTGAACTGCCGTTGGAATGTGCTCTTTCTTGTAGCTGGCTTCATACGGCATGGTGTCTACAACAAGAATAGGTTCCCCACCGTCCAATTTTTCCTTCAAATCCCCTAAACTGATAAGCTTATAACCGCCCCGTTCTTTCTCAGCACAAGCTTTCATCGCCAGAAATTCAGCTTGAACATTTGCCTGGCTCACCCCTACCTTTTGAGAATTTACGCAAGCGGAAACCAGAACTGAACCTGCAACCGCAACCAGTAGCCAGGGAATTACTGTACCCTTTCGCATAGACTTCCTCCCTTTCTCGGTCATTTCAGTTTCATTAACACGGGAATTTCAATCAATTGCATCTCGGCGTTGGCAGCTTGGATTCCAATAGAAGACTGCCTGATTTGGCCAGTTTCGAGGCCCTCTAAACTCACCTCGAAGGCAATGGTTTGGCTTCTGCCTGGAGCCACTTCTTTGGGCCTGGAAAGAAGTCTTATATGAGGTTTTACTCCCACGAGCACCCTTATTTGTAATGGTTCTTTCATGAAGTTAGTTATCTGAAACTTCTGGCTTAGGGTGCTCCCCGGTCTCAAATTAGTCAGGATGAAACGATTCGGCCTTACCTGCCATTGACGAATCACTTTTCCCCGGATGTGCAGGGTCTTGGTTGGTGCTGTGGGATCGTTGCTTTTCACCAGCAGACTAATATCATTAGCCCCAGCATGTCCCTTGGAGTGGAATGTGGTCTTGAGCATGCCACTTTCTCCTCCTTTTAGAGGACGGCTTGGGTACTCTGCAGTAGTACAACCGCAGGAGGTCAAAGCGTCATGGATCACCAGAGGCTCCTCACCTCCATTGCTAAATTTAAAGGTGATATCAACAGATTCACCCTCCAGAATTGGTTGAAAGACAAAGACATCCTCCTGGAAACGGATTGCAGGTGAGGCCCCCAAGATTATAGAGGCAGAAAATAGCAGGAGACCCATGCAAGCAAGCATTGGGACCACTGAGGAGTAGTACAACAATAGAACCTGTCTGCTCGATTTAACGTCTGTGATAGCCCTGTACTTGGCCATGTCTATCTGCTGATCTTGGATATGTGAATATTTGCACTATTACAGGATTGATCTCAAGGAAAGTCAAATAGATAATTTTGATGTATCCCTATTTCATATATTGACAATTCCTATGGAAATAGGACTTGATTATAGGGAAATATGAGCCGTAGAAGCTTAATTTATGGGTTTTT
>JARRNM010000066.1:26048-26521 GCA_037384945.1 Deltaproteobacteria bacterium | reverse complement strand
CTAACCGGAGGGGTGAGGTCGGTGAAGCGGAAACGAGGAGATGGCAGCCCGAGCTGTGCGGTTGAGGCGGACTTCGGGAATATCCCAGCCCGCAAGTCCTATCTATGCGGAGTTAAGTACATAACCGTATTCTAAATTTCGATGGCAAAGGGGCTAATGATCGATATTTGCTATTGGACAAATTGCCTTCCCCCATGTAGTTGCTTACTATCTTTGATAAAGGAAGAAGCCATCAACGATGAACAGCCCCAAATTGGCTTGCTGCAACTTTATGCCGCAGATTGATGACCTCAAAGAATTTGCTCTGGGGCATGGATTTGCTGGTATCGACTGGAGCTTCAACCTGGAAAGCCTCCCGCAGAACCCTGCTGAGGAATCAGCCCTGGTGAAGACTATCTCCAGTCTGCGTCCTCTCGAAATCCGTTACCACTGCGCTTTCAAAAGGATCGATCTGGGTGATCTAGACGAGGATA
>JARRNM010000066.1:13703-25991 GCA_037384945.1 Deltaproteobacteria bacterium | reverse complement strand
GATTTTCTTACCATTCATGTGGGGTTGGGGCGAGACACCACCATTGATCTTTCCTGGAACAGAACCATTGAACGATTGGCTGCCTTTGTGCGCTTCGCTAGCGGAATGGGAGTCCGTGTCTGTCTGGAAAATCTGGCCTGGGGTTGGACGAGCAGGCCGCAGCTGTTTGAGAAACTTATCCGTAAATCTGCATGCTGGGCCACTTTGGATATAGGTCATGCTGTGGTGAGCCCATCCGTAATTACTCAGCAATACCAGGTAGGAGATTTTGTCCTTCCCCATGGCGAAAAAATTCTGAATGGACATGTTTATCACGAAGAAAAGGGCAATCATCACCTCCCGCCCAAAAAATTAGAAGATTTGCAGGATCGACTGCGCATGCTACTCGAGCTTCCCCGGTGTGACTGGTGGGTACTTGAGCTGAAACAAGAACAACCCCTGTTGAGGACCTTGGAAATCGTGCGAGAATTTTTGTGGCTAGAATGCAGAGGTGGTCACATAAATTTGCCCAGATCGGCCATTAAAGAATGAGGAAACAAATGGGCTATCCCCTTGGTATGATCCACGGTCGTTTTCAACCATTTCATCTGGAACATCTCCGCTATTTTCGCCTGGCCTGGGAAAGATCTGAAAGGATTATAGTCGGCATTACCAACCCGGACCCCAGCACTGTGGTTCAAGACGAACGGAACGACCACCGTCATTTGTCATCCTCAAACCCCTTCTCTTTTACCGAGCGGCTAATAATGATCCAGGAGAGCCTCCGGGAAGAGGGCTATCCCCTGGAGAGGATTTTCACAGTACCCCTGCCAATTCATCATCCGGATAGATGGCCGTACTATGTGCCCCCTGGCACTGCCATATTTGTCGTGGTCTACTCCCCCTGGGAACGTCAAAAAGCGGAGAGATTTCAGCAGGCTGGTTTCAATGTGATCTTGGAGGACTCTTTGATTAAGCGTATAAGCGGCCAAGAAATTCGCAGATTAATGGCTACCGGCGGCCATTGGCAACACCTGGTGCCGCCAGCTGTAGCCCATTTTCTCGACAATCGGGCGGACGCATGCCCTACCCCAAGAAAGGTAGTTTCTCCTCCTTGCGATAAGCAAGGGCCTGGCAGCTGGCGATAAGATTGTCCTTATCGTCTTTAACCGTAATGTAGTAATTTCCTGTCTTGCGAGTCCTCGAGACTTCCTTGGCTTCCGCCCTGAGGGTGCTTTTTGCTGAAGGAGCCCGATGGTAAGTAATATTTACATTAAGGGCCACAGCCACAGTACCATGGGAGTTGCAAGAAATTTCGAATGCCTCATCAATCAAAGTGAATATGGCACCGCCATGGATCATCTGAAAAATGTTCTCCATATCTTCGGTGCAAACCATCTCCACAACCGCATAGCCGTCATCAGCCTCGATCAAACTCAGACCTAGCATGTTGGCAAAGGGTTCCTTTTCAACTTGCCTGTGAAATGCCTCTTTAACTTTTGGGTCCATTTTTTCACCTCTCAAAGCTCATCTCTGAAGTCTCATGGGTAGTATAAGGTCCCGGAGACCTCGGTATTCCTTCCCAGAGCCAAAATCTCACCTCTCGAATCGTGGGACCATCTATCAGATCTTCTTGGTATGATGGAAAACGCCTATCGGGTTAACTCCGCATGCTTTAGATAATAGATTTGGATATCCCCTAATATTTACTAACCACAGAGACACAGAGAACACAGAGAGAACTATATTTTTAGCCCGATTGGGAGACGGCGATCGGGCTAAAGATCGCGGCCCTGCGGGCACGATCTAGTAAACGGGTGGCTTTGTGTCAACGGTTGGAGCCGGGATAAAGTGCTTAGGCCGCAGGCGGAGACTCTTTTCTCCGGCCGTCGTCTCCCGGCCGGAGAAAGAATACCGTCCTCTGTGTCCTCTGCGGCTCTGTGGTGAATCTCCGATCAGGCCTCATCAGGCCTTCATAATGCGGAGTAAAGTAACTAATCGTTTATGGAAGTCCTCGACTTCGATCCTCCAACCCAGGACATCTTAGCTTATCGCCCTATACCAGCTTGTCAACAAGAAACCTCCTCGTCCTGACTCCAACACTCCAAAACCCCTTGCCATTTTTACTGACAAGGCCGCTGAAAGGTAATCTGGTTTAGAGGGCCAGGTTTTCTTAGTAAATTAACGCTGGCATTTGCCTGCTCTTTTCTGCTAGAAGTGCATCCAACACTTTCAGGGGAGGAAGGGTAACGGCCTTGGTCTCGGTTGTCAGCAATCTAAATGCGAAAGCCTTAGCAAACCTTGAAAACTCCCTCTTGCGGCTGGTGAAAAAGCCTATCCGTCTCACCCTAACCGATAACACCTGCTCAATGATCCACATTAGTCCCTCTGAGAGTGGCTACAGAGTCAGGTTGCATCACATGTTCCTCCAGGCAGACAAAGAGGTTTTAAACTCCCTGGCCCATTTTATCAGTGGTCGGAAGCAGAAAGCACCTTCCCTCCTTCGAGATTTTGTTGCTTCCAACCACAACAAAATCAAAAGGGTACCGGCCAACCCGCGAAGAACTAATCTCCGTCACCAAGGGCTCCACTTCAATCTCAAGAAACTTTTCGATCAGGTCAATCAAGAATACTTTGGCAATAAAATAGACTGCCATATAACCTGGGGAGCCAGGAGGCTGGTTCACCGACAAAATTCGATCAAGCTGGCGAGCTATTCGGACAAAACCAAAACAATCCGGATCAATCCCGTATTGGACAGGAGTTATGTCCCGAAATATATCCTTGCAGGAATCATTTATCATGAAATGCTTCATCATTATCTTGGGGTGGAATTTCGTAATGGCCGTAAAATGGCCCACACCAAAAGGTTCCGCCGGTTCGAACAGCGATTTCGACATTACCACAAGTTGCAAGCCTGGAAGGAAAAGAATCTTTATCGGCTCCTTGGCAGATAATTCGGGCAGTTGAGGGAAGCAGCCTTCTAAAGATGTAGTGTTAGGTGGCATGGTCTAAGGTGCGAGCCAAGTAGAAGAAAGGAGAGAGATAGATGATCGGCAAAGAGAATCCTCTGGAAATTTCCTTACGGCAGTTGGATACGGTGGCAGAACGAATTAAGTTGGATTCAGCTATCCACAAGCGGCTTCGCGTTCCGGCTCGATGCTATATAGTTAGCTGCCCGGTAAGGATGGATGCCGGTGGAGTTGAGGTCTTTAGAGGCTATCGTGTCCATCACAACACCTCCCGTGGTCCTGCAAAAGGAGGCATTCGCTACCATCCTGATGTCACCCTTGATGAGATAACCGCCCTCTCCATGTGGATGACCTGGAAATGCGCGGTAGTGGATATCCCCTATGGCGGAGCCAAAGGAGGGGTCGCCTGCAACCCGAAGGAGATGTCCCGGACTGAACTGCAACATTTGACCCGCCGTTATACCTCTGAACTCGTGAATGTTTTTGGCCCCCGGACAGATATTCCAGCGCCGGACGTTTATACGAATCCAGAGATAATGGCCTGGATCATGGACACTTACAGCATGGCCATCGGCTATGCCGAACCCGGTGTAGTGACCGGCAAACCCATAGCTGTTGGTGGTTCTCTCGGAAGATTTGGCGCGACCAGCCGCGGCTGTGCTTATTCCATCTACTCGCTCCTTGAAAAGTTGAATCGCGGGATAGATGGGCAAACAGTCGCCATCCAAGGTTTCGGCAACGTCGGCTATAATGCTGCCGAGATTTTGCACGACGACAAGGTCACAATCGTAGCCGTCAGTGACAGCACAGGTGGTGTCTACAATGCCAGCGGATTGGACCCCCGTGCCTTAATGAAGTACAAAGAGAAAAGCGGAACGGTATATGGATACCCAGAGGGAGATAAAGTTACCAACGAGGAATTGCTTGAGTTGGACTGCACCATTCTGATCCCCGCCGCCCTGGAGAATGTGATTACCTCGCGAAACGCCGACCGCATCAAGGCGGAAATTATTGCAGAGGGTGCCAATGGTCCTTCCACTCCAGACGCTGATGACATCCTTTACGACCGAGGCAAGTATCACCTGCCTGATGTCCTGGCCAACGCCGGCGGGGTGACCGTATCCTACTTCGAATGGGTGCAGGGTTTGGAACGTTATTTTTGGACCGAAGAAGAAGTGAATTTCAAGCTCAAGGGAATTATGGATCGTGCCTTCGAAAACGTCTGGCAGCTTTCCCAAACCGAAAAGGTAAACATGCGCATGGCTGCGCACATGGTAGCGGTTAAGCGGGTGGCAGATGCCATGTTGCTTCGAGGTCTATACCCTCAATAAGAGTCGGATTGAGATTTGCTGTACACTTCTAGCCCGGATATTTCATGAATTTCTGTCCCGAGACCACGAGGCTGGCCGTGCCACCTGGCAACCACAGGGTGTTGGTTCCGAGGCGTACCTGAATGGTACGTCGCAGGGTCCGACACCCGAGGACGCCAGGAAGGACGGCCATATCCGTGGTCGCAGCAGGTGATTCATGAAATATCCGGGCTTGGTAAATAACTAGCCGTATTTGTTGGCAAGAGATAGATCCCAGTTAGATGGCAAGTTACTTGGGAGCAAAACGAATTGACACCGGTTGGTGCTGTGTGTTAGAGGGATGCCTACTCGATGTAAATTTAGCTTCGTAGACTCAAGATAACCTTCCTCTCTTTCTTCGACCTCGGTTTGGTTCCCAAGGAAAGGAGAATGTCATGCTGGTGGTTATGAGCAGTTACGCCACCGAAGAAGAAATAAATCAGGTCTTGACAGCCATTCAGCAACAAGGCTACGTGGCTCGAGAAATTACGGGTGGCGAGCGCACTGCTATAGGAATTCTTCAGAACCGAGGGCCGGTTGATCCTGCCCCATTCCTCCTTTTGCCAGGAGTGAAAGAGTGCATCCCTGTCTCCAAACCTTACAAACTTGTAAGTAGGGAATTCGACATAGTTGACACCATCGTGCAGGTCGGAGACGTGGCAATTGGCGGGGACAAGTTCGTCCTTGTGGCCGGTCCTTGCGCGGTGGAGAGTGAAGCGCAAGCTCTCACCATCGCCAAAGCGGTCAAGAGCCAGGGTGCCAGGATTTTTCGTGGAGGTGCTTACAAGCCACGGACTTCACCTTACAGTTTTCAGGGTCTTGGAGAGGAAGGTCTAAAGATATTGGCCAGAGTCCGGGAAGAAACTGGTTTGTCCATTGTTACCGAAGCACTGGACCACGAGCGCTGCGACCTTGTGGAGGAATACGCTGATATCATTCAGATTGGTGCTCGAAATATGCAGAACTTCTCCTTGCTTAACCGGGCCGGCGAGGCAAAGAAACCAGTTCTTCTCAAGCGCGGTATGGCTGCCACTATACAAGAATGGCTTATGGCCGCTGAATACATCATGGCCAAAGGAAACCCCAATGTTATTCTGTGCGAGCGTGGTGTCAGAACTTTCGCCGACCACTCTCGCAACACCTTGGATCTCAGTGCCATCCCGGTGGTAAAGAAAGAGACACATCTTCCTGTCATAGTTGACCCAAGTCACGCTTGCGGCCGCCGCGACCAGGTGATCCCCATGAGTCGGGCTTCAGTGGCCGCCGGGGCCCACGGGTTGATGGTCGAAGTGCACCATGAACCGGAAATGGCTTTGAGTGATGGTCAGCAAGCCTTATTGCCCTCCCAATTCACTGAGATGGTAGAAGCCATTCTCCCTATTCTGACTGAGGAACAGAGGGCGGAATTACTCGAAGGCCGCGATCAGCAGGCAGCTTGAAAGAAGAAATCAACCGGACGCTATGAGCTTAGGGCTTTGCGGCGAGCGAAGTGAGCCAGCCATGCAACGTCTTCGTTTAGAGCTGAAAGGAGAAACCGATCGCTCATATGACGTCTTGGTAGGGCGAGGGATTCTAAATGACCTTCACCGCGAGATAAGTAGGATCGGCAGCTATTCCTCTTATGGTCTGGTGACTGATGACTCTGTAAGACCATTGGTGGCCGAACGACTTCAAGCCAATCTACGCTCTCACCAGATAAATTCTGAGTTGCTTTCCTTTCCACCTGGCGAGAGCGCAAAAAATATGGAGATTGTTCTCCAATTGTGCCAGCAGCTGGTCGCCAGGGGTTTTGACCGCAAGAGCCTCCTTATAGCAGTTGGCGGCGGGGTGGTTGGCGATATTGCCGGCTTTGCCGCTGCCATCTTTATGCGAGGCATTCCTTACATTCAAGTTCCCACCACTTTGCTCGCTCAGGTAGACAGTGCCATTGGGGGGAAAACTGGCGTTGATCTCCCCTCGGGTAAGAATCTTTTAGGCGCCTTCCATCAACCTTTATTGGTGGTGGCTGATCCAGATGTACTGGGCACCCTGCCGGTCGAAATCAGACGTGAGGGATTTGCCGAGATAATTAAGGCGGCTCTTATTGCCGACTCTGAACTCTTTTCTCTCCTGGAGAATCAAGGCTCTAACCTTCTCGAGAATGCTAATGAGTTGTGGGAAACCATCATTGCCAAGGCAGCTGAAGTGAAATGCCGGGTGGTGAGCCGCGATGAACATGAAAGCGGTTTGCGCCGCATCCTCAACTTTGGGCACACCTTGGGCCATGCTCTTGAGGCAGCCTCACAATACAGTTTGCCTCACGGACAGGCGGTGGCCGCTGGAATGGGCGTGGCAATTCGACTTTCACAGAATTGGGCCGGACTAGACCAGGACGAAGCAGACCGTGCTTTGCGATTGATCCGGAGATTAGGGTTGCCTAGTGGAGTACCTGGGGATATACGGTCGCAATTACTTTTGTCCGCTTTGGAAAAGGACAAGAAGATCCAAGGCAACGTTTGCCACTTTGTGCTCATTGGCAAGATTGGCCAAGCCCTAATTCATCCAATTCCGGTGGAGGAACTCAAGGAAAGTCTTGACCAACTTAGACAGTAAAGAAGATGTGAGATATGGGATGTGAGATGTGAGATAAAAGATTTTTCGTTGCTCCATCCCACATCACACATCCCACATCTGAGATCAGTTAGACTTATCTGCTTCGTGCTTCGAAGCTAAGGAACCGCCCTCATGCCCAAAGAATTCGTACATCTTCACGTTCACAGCGAATACTCCCTTCTCGACGGAGCCATACGCATAAAGGACATGCTCGAGAGAGCCAAAGAGTTCGGCATGCCGGCTGTGGCCATAACCGACCACGGCAACATGCATGGAGTACTGGAATTTTATGTAAAGGCCCACAAACTTGGGATTAAGCCACTTCTAGGATGCGAGATATATGTAGCGCCACAAAGCCGCCGAGATCGAGGTGAGAGTGGGGCCGGAGGGCGAAATTATCACATCGTCCTTTTGGCTGAGAACAACGCAGGTTATCGAAACTTGCTCAAACTATTAACCTTGGCCAACTTCGAGGGGTTTTACTATAAACCCAGAGTGGATAAAGAGTTACTTGCCTCGCACCAGGAGGGACTCATCGCCCTCTCCTCCTGTCTTCACGGGGAGGTGGCATCACACCTTCTGGCTGCCAGTTACACCCGTGCTGAAAAGGCTGCCCTGGAGTACAGAGACATCTTCGGCCGAGATAATTTTTATTTAGAACTGCAAGCCACGGGCATCGCTGAACAGGAGATCGTTAACCGTGACCTCATCCATTTGAGCGAAAAAACCGGCATCCCCTTGGTTGCTACTAATGATTGCCATTATTTAAGGGCTGAGGACGCCAAGGCGCACGATGTACTCCTTTGTATCCAGACGGGAAAAACCGTTCTCGAGGAAAAACGAATGCGTTTTTCCACTAGCGAGCTTTTTTTCAAATCCCCGGAACAGATGTGGGCGACTTTCAGTGCAGTACCAACTGCCCTGCAAAATACCTTGGAGATAGCTGAGCGCTGCCAAGTCAGTCTAAAACTGGATGAACCACATTTTCCTCATTTTCCTTTGGCTCCAGGTGAGTCGGAACAGTCACGTTTTGAAAGTGAAACCGCAAAGCGCTTTGAGAAGAGGCTCGAAGAGCTGCGGAAAAAACGCTCAGACTTTGGTCCGGAGATGGTGGAAAAGTACCGCCGCCGTCTGGCCCATGAGATCTCGGTCATTCAACAGATGGGATTTAGCACCTATTTTCTAATCGTTGCCGACTTCGTCAATTTCGCCAAGGAAAAGTCAATACCTGTCGGCCCAGGGAGGGGATCTGCGGCCGGCAGCCTCGTCGCCTACAGCCTTGGGATTACTGATATCGATCCAATTGAGCATGGTCTCATCTTCGAGCGCTTTCTCAACGTCGAACGGCTAAGTCTGCCGGATATAGATGTTGATTTCTGCATTAATGGCCGAGACCAGGTTCTTCATTATGTTTCAGAGCGCTACGGCAAGGACCGGGTCGCTCAGATTACCACTTTCGGAACCATGCAGGCACGGGCAGTCATTCGTGATGTTGGCCGCGCCCTCGGCATGCCTTACGGTGATGTTGACAAAATAGCCAAGCTTATCCCACCAGCTGTCAATATGACCCTAGAAAGGGCGTTTAACAGCGAACCTCGTCTCCAGGAACTTAGAAAAGATCCCGCCCTTCAGGAGCTTTTTGATGTGGCCTTTGCCCTAGAGGGCTTGACCCGCCATGCATCTACCCATGCCGCCGGCGTAGTGATTTCCGATCAACCCATTGTGGCATATATGCCTCTCTACAAGGGGTCCAAGGGCGAAGTGGTGACCCAGTTTCCTATGAAATACGTGGAAAAAGCGGGACTAATCAAGTTCGATTTCCTGGGACTCCGCAATCTGACCGTAATCGACAAGGCAGTAAAACTTATAAATAAGAACTACGGTACTGATCTGAATATGCGTAACCTGCCGCTGGACGATTCCAAGACCTACGAACTTCTTTGCCGGGGAGATACCACCGGGGTCTTTCAATTGGAAAGTTCGGGTATGCGTGATCTCGTGGTCCGTCTAAGGCCCGAGAATTTCAATGACATAACCGCACTGGTGGCATTATATCGCCCTGGTCCCCTGGAAAGCGGTATGGTGGACGATTTTATCAGGGGAAAACACGGTAAGATCAAGATTACTTATGAACTGGAGGAGCTTCGTGAAATTCTCCAGGAAACCTATGGGGTCATCCTCTATCAAGAACAGGTAATGGAGATTGCCAGCGTCTTGGCGAACTACAGTCTCGGTGAGGCAGATATTCTTCGGCGAGCCATGGGCAAAAAGATTCCCCAGGTCATGGCAGCCCAGCGCGATCGATTCCTGGCAGGCGCAAAGGGCAACTCCATTGATCTCAAAAAGGCAGCTCACATATTTGACCTCATGGAGAAATTCGCCGGCTATGGCTTCAACAAATCGCACAGTGCCGCCTATGCCCTCATCGCCTACCAGACCGCGTACCTCAAGGCTCACTATCCTCTGGAGTACATGGCATCACTCCTTAACAGTTTTCTTGGCAATTCAGACAACTTGGTAAAGCTTGTCAATGAATGCCGAGAGAAGGAACTGGAGATCCTTCCTCCCGATGTGAATCTGAGCCATTGGGAATTCACCGTGGTGGGCAAAAGCATTCGTTTTGGCCTTGGTGCAGTTAAAAACGTGGGCGGCTCTGCAGTTGACTCTATTATCGAGGCCCGCTTGGATGGAGGCAACTTTGCTTCATTGTATGAATTCTGTGAGAGGGTCGATCTGCAACGGGTCAACCGGCGGGTAGTGGAAAGCCTTATCAAGTGCGGAGCTTTTGATTCTCTTCACCCCCTAAGGAGCCAGGCCATGGCCGCCCTTGAAGATGCCATGGAGATGGCCCAGACCATTCAAAAAGACCGGCTCAGCGGCCAAATTAGTATGTTCGGCACTTTTGCCGGACAGCAGCGTGGCTCTGAGCCTCCCCTGCCCAATATCCCTGAGTGGAACCACCGGCAAAAACTTGCCATAGAAAAGGAAGCCTTAGGCTTTTATTTTAGCGGGCATCCCCTAGACAGTTATGAAAAAGAGATAAAGTCCTTTGCCATCGTGAACACGGCGAGTCTGACAGAAAAAAGCGAAGGAATCCAAGTAATGCTCTGCGGTCTCAACGCTGATCTCAAGGAAATTACCACCAGAAAGGGCGATCGCATGGCCTTCTTAACCCTAGAGGATCGGCAAGGTACAGTGGAAGTAGTTATTTTTGCCGACATTTATAAAGGCAGTCTCCATCTTCTTGAGGCGGATGAACCATTACTGGTTGTGGGCACCCTACAGCAAGAAGACAAGGGAGCGAAGGTAATAGCGCAACGCATTGTTACACTCCTTGAAGCCAAGGAGCATTTCACCCAAGCCATCCAGTTAAAATTGCCGGTTGATAAAGTCACCAAGGAAAATCTAGAGGATCTCAGGGCTATTTTGGAAAGGCATAAAGGCGATTGTAAAGCTTACATCCATCTCTGTAGTGATGAAAAGTGTGAGACCGTTATCAGGTTGGGTGACAGGTTGAAAGTGAAACCCCATCGTCATATGATTGAAGAGGTGAATCGCTATTTCGGCGCCGATGTCGTTTCTGCTGTCCTCACCAATGGACCAAGCCCTGTGCAAAGCACCCGGTTCAACCATAGAAACAGTCGCCGACCCCGTCATTAACCACTCTCTCGTCCACTGCCATTTTTACCAGGTGACAGTTAGCCTTTAAGAAAAACACAAAGCACACAAAGGGCACGAAGACAAACCGAATAGAAGCCTTTGTGCTCTTTGTGGTCCTAACCTTTCTCAAAATCTGAACTGGTTGAAACACCACAGGCGAGTTGGTTGGTGGCATGATATATGGAAAAAAAGGGGGAATCTTCCTAAGCTTTTAACTTCAGAATCAGCTACAGCAACCAGAGCACAGGGTTCAGCCCAAAATTACAGTCTCACACTCGCATTAACTCGAAATTGCAACACTAACTGGGAGAAAACAACCGCTAGATTGAAGCAGTCGCGCTTGGAAAGATCCCCCTTTTGGGCAGGAGTTAAGAGAATGCTATGATAAATTTTTCACATTGTCAAGGAAAAAAATTATCAGGTCAGTTGTCAGTGGTCCCTTGTCCGTGGTTAACTGTCCATTATCTGGACTTTCAGACTTAAGGCAAAATTACAAAAAAACAGAGTAAGCCACGGACAACTGACAACGGACTACGGACAGCTCCGTTAGGAGAATGAGCCATGAATCGCTTCCAGCGTTCATTGGGTAATATTTGTGACAATTGTCCTTTATGTAATCATGCGAGGAAACATCCAGAAACCCCTCTTGGCAAAATCATGGCCTGGCATGGGAACTACTGTCCCGCCTGGAAAGCGCAACAGGAGATCGCCGCCCAACGACAACAACAGAAACGGAGAGACGAAGACGGGGAGACTGGAAGTGACGAAGATTAGCCGTCAGAGATCAGAGGTCGGAGGTCAGACGACAGATGACAGATCGTTCAAGGTAGTGAATATCGAACCGCAGAATGATGAAGTGATTACTTCGATATTCGAAATTCCTTGTTCGATATTCTGCGGTTTAAACAGGCAGCAGTTCAGATATGGTCAATTCCGACTGCTTCTCTCCTGAATTCTGGATTCTGACTACCGGCTATTGACTACTGACTTTTTACCTTGCGCCCTGAGCCTTGTACCTTGCACCCTTCCTTTATTCCGGCAACTTCCTCACACCCAAAGGTTCGTAATCAATTGATTTAGATAGAAGTCTCTTAAAAATCCGATTCTTTTCTTGCCGGTTTTGTGTACTGGCGGTTTGTTCTTTATACTCTCTGGCCAACCATTCCCAGATGGCGACTTCCCGCTCAGGTTCAGGAGAATAGCAGAAGCGTTCCTGCCATTTGTCAAACTGCTGTTTGTTTATATAGGGAACCTCCTGCAATATTTGGTACACCTCGGCCAGTTTGTCTCTGAGCTTTTCGGGCAGATCCTCATGGTAGCGAGGCCGTTTCGGCATCAAGTCTTTTAGCTTACCAGCACTCAATTAAAACCTCCTTAACGAGGTATCAGCGTTCAGACGTCAGCTTTCAGCTTAGGAGTCAGAATCCAGAATCCACCAGAAAAACAATCAAGATCGAGTAGCTGTCAACGTCCTTTTTCCTCGCTCCGTCTCCGTCTCTCCCCGTCCCCCCATCGCCTTGCTGTCCTCTGACCTCCGACTTCTGACATCTGATCTCTGTCTTTTTCCATTATGCCTTACGGTTCGCGCCTTGTGCCTTTTATTCTTTTACGGCAACGCCGAGAATGGCAAAGCGTGACTCCTTGTAGCCCGGTAACAACCTTAAGCCCTCCCTTTGCAAAGCACCTCGGTACTCTGGTCCGTGGAAACGGTCTTCAGTGGGATGCTCAAGTAATAT
>JARRNM010000066.1:0-13677 GCA_037384945.1 Deltaproteobacteria bacterium | reverse complement strand
AAATAGAATCCACCCCCTCTTTTAAGCACTCGAGAAATCTCACTGATTCCCTGCCGCCAATTTTCCAGGTGGTGAACGATGCCGAAGTTGAAAACAGCATCCATGCTGGCATCAACGTAAGGAAGATTCTGCACATCGCCCACCAGAAAACAAAGTCCCTCCGTTCTTGCCTTCCGTTGTCGTCTTAAGGCCAGTCTGATCATAAACGGATCAATATCCAGGCCATCCAGGTGGGCGGGCTGAAAGGCATTAAAAATAATGCGAGCACCTGCGCCATGACCACAGCCAATCTCCAGACACCTAGCTCCAGGCTCCAGATTTCTCAACCTTTTAAAAAAGCGGGTTTCCCGCTGTTGGATGACAAATCGTAAAGGGCTATTCACCCAAAGTCTTTCCGCCCAGTTAACTTTCATTTACCGCCTGCGCTTAGTCCTTAGTCAGTCGTCCGTGGTTGGTCGTAAAGAAGCCGAGGGCATGGGGCATAGAGCATGGGGTAAGGAGCCAGGAGTCAGAATCCAGAATTCAGGAGAAAAATTTACCCCTTTCGCGAAAATTAGAATGCTGGAATGAAAGAATGTTGGCTTAAAGCGAACCCAAAAAGATCTTTCATTTTCCTGCTTTTCCCAGTATTCCCTTCTTCCATTAATCCAATATTCCGTTTCAACCCTGCTGCCAGTTGCCAGCTACCAGTTGTACTTTGCCCTATGCGCTCTTGACCCCTCGAAAAATCTTGGCGATCCCGTAAGTGAGTTTTTTAATCCCCAGGGAGGTGAATCCTGCTCGGCCCATTTCCCATAAGAATTCTTTTTCAGTGGGAAAACCGTGGACGGAACTGGCAAGATAGCTGTAAGCATAATCTGTCCGGGAGAGCAAGTTGCCCAAGGGTGGCAGCAGATAGTCGAAGTAAAGCCGGTAAATAGTGCCCAGCAAAGGATCGTCAGGGATGTCGAACTCCATGATTAGCAGTTGCCCCCCTGGTTTGAGCACGCGGTGGAACTCTCTCAGCGCCTGGTCCCGTTCCTCGATATTCCTGATGCCGAATGCAATCGTGGCTGCCTCAAAGGAGCCGCTTTTCAACGGTAGCTGACGGCCGTCGCCCAGACTCAAATGGATACGGCTGTCGTACTTCTTATATTTTCCCTTTTTCCGTCCAACCATAAGCATCTTGGGGGAAAAATCCACCCCAATGACCCTGGCTTTCGAGTGGTGCCTGCAAATTTCTACTGCCACTTCACCTGTACCCGTTGCCATATCGAGTACTAGTGCTTCTCCCGGCAAGCGAAGACACTGGGCCATAACCCGGCGCCAGTATGAATCTCTCCTCAACGATAGAAAACTGTTCTGGAAGTCATAGGAGAAGGCAATACGCTCGAACATTCTTTTCACTTGATAGTCTTTCATAGCCATAACTAAGAATATACGAGCCAGGAGTCAGAATCCAGTGGGCCTAGAGCATGGGGCAGAGAACAAAATTCGCATTTCGAATGGCGAATTTCGGATTTAAAAGCAAGGAGTCAGATTCCAGAATTCAGGAGAAATCATTGAAAAGAGAGTCTTTTCAGTTACTGGATACTGGCTACCGGCTACTGACCACTGGCTACTAGGCCTTCGCCTTGTGCCCTGCGCCTTTCGCCTCTCTACAATCTAAAATCCTCAATCTCTCTTGCTCTATGCTCCTAACCCGAGCAGCCTGCCCCCCCGATATATTAGAAAGGACACCACCCATGCCAAGGTCAATGAGTATGCTATGCTGAAGGCTGCCCACTTCCAAGAATTCGTCTCCCTGGAGATAACTGCAACTGTAGCCAAACAAGGAACGTAGATGAGGACAAAGGCCATTAAGGTGTAAGCGCCCAGGGGGGTCATGCCTGAAGCGCGCAAGGAACGGCGTAAGGCTTCGCTCTCTTCATTGACGTCAGCGCCGGCGGCATGCAAAACCCCGAGGGTGCTTACCACAATCTCTTTCGCCACGAAACCCGTTACCACGGCCACACTGATGCGCCAGTCAAAACCAAGGGGGGCAAATACCGGTTGAATCAGTCGACCTAAACGGCCGAGGTAGCTTTGATTCAGTCTGGCTAGAGCCTCTACTTGCCCTCCACCTTTGGGTTCTGCCTCTACCATTTGCCCCCCTGGCATCTGCGCTGAGCTTTCTGAGCCCAACCCTCTCCCCCCGAGGTTGCTTATGGGCTCTTTGTCTCCGGCATACCCCGGAGGAAGCCCAGGGTGTCTGGGAAAAGCTCCTAGAAACCAGATAAGAATGGAGCCCACCAGAATCACCCCTCCCATTTTTCTCAGAAATATTTTGCTCCGGTCCCACATGTGAATCAAAAGGCTCTTCAGAGTTGGTACCCGGTATGGGGGAAGCTCCATGACGAAAGGAGCAGATTCCCCTCTGAAAAGGGTCACCCGGAATAATTTACCCATGGTGATGGCCAAGGCAATTCCGAGTCCATAAATACTGAAGATGACATTTCCTGCACTGGCGCCAAAAAATGTCCCGGCGAGAAGAACATATACAGGCAAACGGGCGGAGCAACTCATTAGTGGGTTTATCAAAATGGTGAGAATGCGATCACGCTCGCTCTCCAGAGTGCGTGCGGCCATAATTGCCGGAGCGTTGCAACCAAAACCCATAAGGAGAGGAATGAAAGACTTGCCATGGAGGCCAATTAGGTGCATTACCCTGTCCATAATAAAAGCGGCCCTAGCCAAGTAGCCCGTATCCTCGAACAGGGCAATACAGAAAAAGAGCAGCATAATGTTGGGCAAGAAGATGGCCACGCTCCCCACTCCGGCGATTACTCCATTAACCAGAAGATCCCGCAGGAGCCAATGAATATGGGAAAGCCCAGAATTCTGTTGGTCAGGATAAGATCAACTTGTCTGGATAAATCAATCTTGGTTTTTGCGGTGACCTTGAGAACTTCTTTGAGGGCACCACTGATAAAACCGTAGCGCTGATCGGTAAGTATCATCTCCGGGTCGTCTTGATAGAACTCAGCCAGCCGTTCTCGGCTCGCCTCCGCCTGGGCCAGGATCTGCTTTCCTAATTCTCCAAGTGAACTGACTCTGTCATGGACAGCCTTATCATTTTCCAACAACTTCACCGCCAGCCAGCGGGTGGAAAAACGCTCTCCTATTGAGGGATCTTGCCAGATGACGTCCTGAATATTCTTAATCTCTTTCTCTAGTTCCTGGCCGTAGGAAATATGGATGTGCCGGCTCACCGTATCCCGATCCTCGACCACCTCCACAACTCTGTCCAATAAGTTCTTTGTTCCCTCGTTCTTGGTACCCACAGTGAAAACCACCGGCACGCCCAATAATCTGCCCAGGCTGCCGGCGTCGATCTGGTGGCCTCGGGACTGGGCCACGTCGGCCATATTGAGTACCAGGATTAGTTTTACCCCCAGTTCTATTAGCTGTGTGGCAAGATAAAGATTTCGCTCTAAATTGGAGGCATCGACTATATCAACTACCACATCTGGCTTTTCGTCAATCAGAAAACGGCGGGCAACTATTTCTTCGATGGAATAAGCGGTTAGACTGTAAGTCCCCGGCAGGTCAACCACCCGCAAGCGGTGGCCCTTGTGAACTATCGTCCCAACCTTTTTCTCCACAGTGACCCCGGGCCAATTACCAACATGCTGACGTGTACCGGTGAGATTATTGAATATGGTGGTCTTTCCGGAGTTAGGATTCCCGGTCAGGGCAATGGTAATATTTTCCTGCTTCACCTATTCTCCAAATCTTTCCATCATTATCAGGGCCGCTTCTGCGACCCGTAAGGAAACATGGTAACCTTTCAACACCAGTTCTATGGGATCTCGCAATGGGGCATATTTTTCTACGAACACCTCCGCCCCTTTGATAAAACCCATCTCCTGAAGGCGCTTGCGGAATTTACCTTTGCCTTCCACCTTAACAATCAGGCCTCGCTCGCCCTCTTTAAACTCGCTCAAGGGAGTCATCAACTTTTCTCCGGAGCCGACGAGTGAGGTCTTCTCCCCAACTCCCGTCATCTTTGCCAAAATGGAATAATTCTTGTTGGGAACCGGTCTGAGTGGAACTCCTCAGTCAGATTCACTGGTAGGACCGCTATTCTCGGAGACTAGCACTTTATTGCTAAGGCCGCGCCCCAGAGCGATTCTGCTACCCCGGAAGGCGACAATTAAAGGGCCTGGCCCGCTAGACTTTATAACCTCTATAGATGTCCCGGGCGTGAGACCCATGTCAGCCAGTCTTTGTTGCATCTTGCTGCCGCCCACCAATCTATCTATGACAACTTTTTCGCCCGGGAGCACGAAGGCCAACGGCATAACCGGTCGCCTCTGTTTTCGGCAATCTCCGCAAATGCCGTAAAGCTCCATTTTGTGGTGGAGTAGGGCGAAATTCCTGTTCACCGCAATCTGCCTCTGCAAGGCCTCAATCTCGGAGTCGTGAAACTCTTGAATTTTACCGCACTTGGCACAAATCAGATGGTCATGATGCCATCCTACATGTCTGTGCTCGTACTGGACCTCCTGGCCATCGAATTCCTTCTTGAAAGCATAACCATATCTGTGGAGGAGATCTAGGGTTTCACCTATGAAAGCGCTATCCAGCCGATGACCCGTATTTTCGAGCTTCTCCCGGAGGGACCCAACTGTGAGATGCTCAACTGTCCCTAAAAACTCCTCAAGCACTAACAAGCGCTTATCACTGTAATTTAGTCCGTGCTCTTTACAGATATTAATGAATTCTTCTTTCTCGTATTGATGCAGCCTCTCCATAGGCTCTCATGCCTCTCTAAGGTTCAGCTAGCCCTGATGAACCCTGCACTTTGCACAGTAACCGTACACTTCCAGTTTGTGTCCGGTTACTGTGAAATCATAGTACTCGCCAATCTTCTGCTCAACCTCCCTTACAGTTTCCTCGGTGAACTCTAAAACTTTGCCGCAATCCACACAGCGGAGGTGACAGTGGTGGTCGTGTCCATAAATGTGTTCATAATGAAGATGACCGTCTTCAAAATATGCCTCTTGAATGAGACCGCTCTCCAGTAATAAGGGGATGGTCCGGTAAACCGTGGCCTTGGAGATTTTCTCATTCTGCTTCCGAAGCACTAAATAGAGCTCGTCTACGTCAAAATGATCATGGATCGAAAATACAGCTTTGACTACCTGTTCCCGTTCAAGCGTATTTCTCAAACCTTTGTTGCGAATGAATTCTCTGAAGACGTCTATCTCGCTTTTCATAGATATCCTTATTGCGAACGACTTGCGATAGTATCCAGGCTTTCCCCTTTTGTCAAGAAGAAAGTAAACCCTATCAGGTTCTTTCAAAGCAGGGCCGGCACTGTGTCGGCCAAGAGAGCCTGGAAATAAAATGGAGTATTGGAGTGCTGGAGTCCTGGAGTATTGAATGACCCCGAAATAACTACTAAACCACAAATCCATTACTTTATTGCTCCACTGCCCCACTACCCCAAAGAGTTATCGCTCCACATTCGGCAGCCTAGTGTAATACGCTAATAGGAAAACCTTGGAATGGACCTGAGAAATGGTGTATTCATGAGAGCATGAAGCTCACTCCGCTAATAGCTTTCATTCTCATTGGTTTTGCGGCCACGGTTGCTCAGATTCTGGTCCTGCGGGAATTGCTAACCCTATTCTCCGGCAGTGAACTGGCAGTGGCCGTTGTTCTCGCTGCTTGGCTTTTTTGGACAGCCCTTGGTGCTTTGTTTGGTGGGAAAATTTCCCAATATGGTTTTGCCAGGCAATCCCTCTTCGGCTACCTCCAAAACTTTGGCGGTCTTACCCTCACTGCAACTATCTTGTTCATCCGGCTTTCCCGTCTTTTGTTCCACATCGGTGCCGGCGAACTGGTCACTCTGGGGCAGATGCTTGCCATTTCTTTCCTCACTCTCGCGCCTTTTTGTCTGATCTCAGGCTGCTTATTCAGCCTGGCCTGTTCACTGCTGGCCGCTCTTATCCCGCACTGGACAAGGTCTCCCGGCTTGGTTTACTTCCTTGAAGGGCTTGGCGCCGGCATTGGTGGTGTAGTTTTTACTCTCCTACTCATTCATCATTTCACTGCCATACAGATCGGTGCTGCAATCTCCCTACTCCTCTGTATTTCAGGCTTTGTCCTGACCCGCCAGAGTAGTGGTCGCCCCTGGATTTACTATCCAGTTTTTCTCGGTTCTTTTTTGGTTCTCCTTATTGTTCAACAGCAAAACCGAAATTTGGCGAAAATCAGCCATCAGTGGCAGTGGTCTGGTTTCCATCTTATTGCTTCAGAGGAAACTATTTTTGGCCACGTGACCGTGGTAGAGAAGGATAAGCAGATTTCCTTTTTTGAGACTGGTCTGTGGAACTTTGCCGTACCTGATCGATTGAGCGCCGAAGAGGCGGTGCACTTCGCCATGTTACAGCACCCTCAACCAAAGTCTGTGCTTCTTATAGGAGGGGGGGTCTCTGAATCTCTCGGCCAATTGCTTCAGCACCCGAGTGTTGGCGAAGTAGAGTACGTAGAATTGGATCCCAGGCTAATTGAACTCGGGAAGGCTCATCTGCCGGTGCAAGTTACTGCTGCCTTGGAGAGTCCACGGGTCGTGGTGCACACTGAAGACGGCCGCCAATATCTGGCCAGATCCTCGAAGCTTTACGACGTCGTTTTGGTCAACCTTCCCGAACCGTTTACCGCCCAGATAAACCGCTTTTACACCGAAGAGTTCTTTCGTCTAGTTGCCAGCAGGATGCGGTCAGGGGGAGTATTTTCCTTTACTGCCAGCGCATCTGAAACTGCTCTGGGTCCTTACCAAGCTAAATACTTGAAGTTGCTTTATCGAACCGCCCTGAGTGTCTTTCCTGAAGTAGTAATTTTTCCGGGGCAGACTGCCCGCTTTTTTTGTTCCAATTCCCGGGGCATTCTCACTACCAAACCAGAAACCTTAGTGGAAAGAATTCAGCGACGGCATTTGCAGCTCCTTTACGTGCAGGACAACTACATACTTTGGGATCTTTCGCCTCTTCAGCAGAAAACCTTCATGGCAATGATTGATCAGGCGACTGAAGCTGGAATCAACAGGGATTTGAATCTCAAGGCCTACGCCTATAACCTGCTCATGTTGAGCTCTCACTATTACCAGGCTATAGGCCGAATCTTCACCTGGTTTAGCAAGCGCACCATTTGGGTATCCACTCTGCTCCTCTTGGTCCTCGTTACTCTGCTAAGTCTCAAGGAGCGTTTCGCTTCCCATTCACCACATCCGCCTACCATTAGGGTGCTTTACGGAGTTGCCCTGTTCGGTCTCAGTGGAATTTCCCTCGAAATTCTTATCATCTTGGCATTTCAGGTATTTTTCGGCTACTTATACTATAAAATCGGCCTGCTTCTGGCGCTTTTTATGGTGGGGCTCGCTGGGGGGAGTTTCATTTTTTCCTACTATCCCAAGAGCGGGCCTAGCAAACTCAAGACTCTCATTATATTCCAAAGCATCCTGGCCTGTTTTTGCCTGGCCTTACCGCTTGTCTTTATTAACTTCCACAATCTCCCACCCTCGCGCTATCAGAATTTCTTTTACAACCAAGCATTTTGTCTTCTAAGTCTCCTTGCCGGCTTTATCGGAGGTACCCATTTTCCACTCGCCAATCGAATATTATTAAGAGGACAAAACAGAGTTGGCCCGGTTGCCGGTTTGATCTATAGTGTAGACCTCTTCGGATCTTTTCTAGGAGGGCTCCTGGTGGGACTAGTCATGATTCCCTCGGCGGGAATTTTGCAGACCCCTTTAATTCTTGCTTTGCTGAATCTCACGGCGGTCATACCCTTCATCATCTCTTGGCCAGCCGATGCCGAGCAGGCAGCAGACAGATGACAGCAGGCAGCCAATAACAAATTACTTCTGCCAGCTGCTAGCTGGCTGCTACCTGCTGGGCGAGAGTGAATTGCTTAATTCACTCTTGCCCTGATTTGGGCCGGTTCATCACCAGGATTTTCACCTGGCGCTCGAAGACGACCTCAATCTTGGAAGCATCGATAACCTTGCTAACGAAACCGAGGCCGAAAGTAGGATGGGTAATAGCCTGTTCTTCCCTGTATTTCTCACCTGGATCATAATCCAAAGGTTTAACCTCAGCTGAGGTCTCTCTCAATTTCTGCCAATGGTCAAGGGGTTTCTGCGGTAGAGGGTTTTTGCTTCTTTCCAACTTCTTTATGAGCCTTGCCTGACCTCTGGACGGTAGGGAGGTTTTCTTTCTCATGGCCGCCAGCGAGGGGCGGTATCGATGTTGACTATTGCAACGGGTACAAATTACCAGGTGGATCTTCTTCTCCACCATGGCGACCACCCGATGGATAGTTTCCTCTTTACAACGAGGGCAAATAGAATCGGCCTCGTCGCCAACTGAGATAACTTTCCAGGGATGTCTTCTTAACCTGTCAGCCAACGAAACTCCAAAGCACTCCAGCCGCGACTGCCGAACCGATCACCCCTGCCACATTGGGTGCCATGGCATGCATTAGTAAGTAGTTACTCGGATCCTCCCTATTACCCATCATCTGCACCACTCTGGCTGAATCCGGCACCGCCGACACCCCGGCAGCGCCAAGGAGGGGATTAATCTTGTCATGGCTGAAGAGGTTCATCACTTTGGCAAAAATCACCCCGCCCGCCGTAGCAACCATGAAGGAGCAAGCACCTAAAATGAAAATTCCAATGGACTTCCCAGTGAGAAATACATCTGCCTGGGTACTGGCGCCCACGGTCAGGCCAAGAATAATGGTCACTGTATCAACCACGGCGGTACGGGCAGTTTTGGCCAGCCGTTCCGTGACCAAACACTCCTTCAAAAGGTTACCGAAAAAAAGCATGGCCAACAATGGCAGGGCCGCCGGCGCCAAGAAACAGCATAGTAAAAATCCAACTATGGGAAATACAATTTTCTCCTGCGTACTCACTTCCCTGGGATCGCTCATTCTGATCAACCGTTCTTGTCGGCTCGTAAGCAGCCTCATGACTGGCGGTTGGATGACTGGCACCAGTGCCATGTATGAATAGGCCGCAATGGCTATGGGTCCCACCAGGTGCGGGGCCAACTTGGCCGACAGGAAGATGGCGGTTGGGCCGTCAGCACCGCCGATTATGCCGATGGAAGCCGCCTCATTCGGGAGAAATCCCAAAAACAACGCCCCGAGAAAGGTCATAAAAACACCTAGCTGGGCTGCGGCACCCAGCAATATGAGCTTTGGCCTGGCCAGGAGGGTGGAGAAGTCGGTCATGGCACCAATGCCCAAAAAGATCAATGGCGGATAAATACCCTGCCTCACTCCAAAGTAAAGGTAGTTGAGCACCGAGCCCTTCTCGTAAATGCCCAGGCCTAACCCTTTGAATACCGGAATGTTTCCAACCAGGATACCAAAACCGATGGGTACGAGAAGTAAGGGCTCGTAGTGTCTGGCAATGCCAAGATAAATAAAGACTAACCCCACTCCAATCATAACGAAGTGGCGAAAGTCTGCCATACCAAAACCGGTATTTTGCAAGAAGTGAATTAGGAGTTCCATAGAAACTTCCTCTTACTTTTTCAGTGCCTCCAAATAAAGGGAACTATTGGAGTAATGGAATGATGGAGTATTGGAGTATTGGCTACTCAAGGCTATCGGCTCCCAGTTTTTTTCCAATACCCCAGTACTCCATTACTCCAACACTCCAATTCCGTACTCGCTCCGTTGACAGACCGAATCTCACTCGGATTCTTGGAACTTCTTTTCAAGTTGCCTCTCTTTCTCACTTCCCTTAGCCCAGCGAAACAGGCCATCAGCGCCACCCACCATGGCTCCTCTAACAATCAGCCGATTGATCGTTGAGTAAACCCTTGCCAGACCCCTCTGTTCTGCAATTTCGATGAGTCTGGGCAGCTTGTATGGTTCACCCATATGAGCAGTGAGTAACCTCAGGGCCTCTTCCGCGTCGTCGATCTCCCCAGGCTCATGGATTCCCCCGACACCTAAAAATGGAAGAGGTTTTCTCCTGCTCCGGCCGAGAATACTCTTAACTAGAGGGATAAAATGGGTGGTGGTTTTGGCGTGATCATTCCACCAGCTGATTCCGCGGGGAAAATGGGAGATAATGAAAGCCAAAGCGGCCAAGGCGAAAAAAACCACTGAAATTCCAAGGAGAGAAATTAGCCAGCCATTGCCAGCACTTATTGCAGCAAACCCGGTCATGGGTTTAACTCCTTTGTTTAAGCAAGCGTTTGTCCTTTTCCTGCAAAAAGGGAAGTCGCCTGCTCAGCACCTCGGAAATTTTCCGCATTATCTTCGTTCCAAAGGCAACGTTCCTCTGGACCAAACGTAGCAACTCGCTTCCCGAGAAGGAGATCAAGACAGAATCCGTAAGGCATGTGACCGAGGCTGTATAATTTGTGGGACTCACCAAAGCGGACCAGCCGACCACTCTCCCCGGCCTATGTAAAGTAATGGCTCGGCCATCTGGAAAGGCGACCATCAGATTGCCTTCCTGAAGGATATATAGAGTTCGGGCCGGGGACCCCTCCCGTATAAGTTCCTCACCCTCCCGTGCCTTCCTTTCCTCAGCCATGGCGGAGAGGAGTTTGAGTTCCGCAAGATCCAGTCCGGCAAAAATTTCGTACCTTTTCAGTTCCCCTAAGGTGATCACAACTTCTCCTCATCCTCTCTAGCCCGGATATTTCATCCATTGTCTTCGCGAGACCACGCTAGGAAGCCAGATCTCCCAATGATTCGAAGGACAACTTAGCACAGGCAGTTAACCTTTCCAACCACCATTCAAAGATGGAGCAGGCATCCAGCCTGAATTTGCCGAGGCCCATCCCGGGTTTAAGCAGTGGAAGCACTTGGACATTACGGTGAATAAAGTGAAATTGATCTTAGCAAGCTACCTCTCAATGATCAAATTAATGTTTTGTGATTGGATAAAGTAAATGGTAAAGACTAATCATGAAGCGCACCAACCTAACCCTTTCACTGCTGCCGGAGAACTATTCTATTTGTCGACTTGGACCTGAGGCGGATATTCCCCCCTGGGCCCTGGCAGGCAATTTTTACTCCCTCACCCGGACAAAAGAAGAACTGTCCCTTGTTTGCTCCGAGGAATTTGTGCCTGAGGGAGTTCAGTGTGAGAAAGGCTGGCGCTGCATTCTGGTAAGCGGTCCCCTGGATTTTTCTTTGACTGGAATCCTGGCCTCCCTGACCAATTCTCTGGCTGAGGCGGGCATTAGTGTCTTGGCAATATCTACCTTCGATACCGACTACTTTCTGGTGAAGGCAGACAACCTGAAAAGGGCTGTATTAAAATTGGAAGAGGCAGGACACCGATTTTGCTAGCGGGCAGCCGGCAGCAAGCAGCTGCCAGCCCTGTTCACTTATCATTGTCCCTGCTGCCTCCTGGCTGCCGAAATGGTGTTGTTTAATAATGCCTAGGGAGAGGAAAGTTTTACTTCTTTTCAATTGGATACTTGGCCCTAAGCCACGCGGCCCAACCGCCTTTTAAGGCATAGGCCTTGGTGTATCCCTGATCTATCAGCGTCAGCACCACCCGGGCGCTTGTGTGTTCGTTCGGTCAAGCTCAGTAGACAACAAAAGTCTTGTCTTTACCGAAGCTACTCGCCCAGGATTCAACCTTTTTGGGATCGGCCCGGACTGCACCCTTTATCATATACTCGCTGGAGTTCCAGTCCAGATTCCTTCGAACATCAACGATGACCAATTTTGGATCACCCAGTCTCGATTTGAGTTCTGCTGGGGTAATTCTGGGTGCGCTGCCGCCGGACAGGGCATTTAAGGAACAGGCCGCCACCAGAGTTAATGCAACTGATAGGTTGAACACCGCCAGGATGGTCCTTTTCATACTTACATCTCCTCAACGAGCTCAGGGCGCATAGTACAACCATCTGCCTCAGGCTGTCTGAATTCCTAAAATCTGGATGCAAGGGAAGATGTACTTTAACCTCGCGGCCTTTGCTTTGCTGGATTGTTAAAGATAATAATTTGCAATATGATAATCATCAATTCGGTTGGTTCAACCAATCCGGGCCCGTCCCACAGATGGACGAGTGCACCTCAGGGTTAGCGCGATTCTGCTTTAATCCAAGGTGTGGTAGGATAGCCGAGGGGCTTAGCCTAATTTGAAGGTCAGCAAGTGAAATCGAATAAAAAAGAATCAGAAAAAGACAGGTTAGATAGGATCATTGCCGAGGCCAGACGCAAGCGGGAGCGCGGTTATCGGGAGCAAGCCCTAAAAATTCTCCCCTGGATATGCGGTCGATGCGGGCGCGAATTCTCTGGCAGAAAACTTCGTGAACTCACTGTCCACCACAAGGATCACGACCACGATAACAACCCCCCTGACGGAAGCAACTGGGAGTTACTGTGCCTCTACTGTCACGACAATGAGCACTCGCGCTATGTGGATCAGGAATGGTACGAGGGAGAAGCTCCGGGTGATAAAGAAAAGGCGCCATCCAAGTACAAACCCTTCGCTGATCTCAAGGACCTGCTGAAGGATAAAGAGTAGCTCATCAGAGTGGTCTTCGACAATAACCCGTCACGGTGATCTACTCCAGAAGGAGTACCGGCTTGCACTGGAGACTGGTGAGAACTATTATTGTGTTGCCTGGCACAGTGCTGTTTTTTATCCCTGCTATAATCTTAATGCTTACTGCAAACTCGAAGTTTCCTCCCAATTTGATAACCCCCAGTCAAATTTGCTTTTGGTTGGCCCTTCTGGCAGCGGGGATAGGGGCTGTCTTGTGTGTCTGGAGTGCCAAGCTTTTCACAAAATGTGGCGACGGGACACCTGCTCCCTGGGACCCCCCTAGAAAGTTGGTTGTCATTGGACCATATCGTTACGTCAGGAATCCCATGATAAGCGGCGTGCTCCTCTTGCTTTTGGCTGAAGCACTATTGTTTCATTCCTGGCCTATAACCGCATGGATGATTCTTTTTTTGCTTGGTAATGCGATTTATTTTCCCCTTGTTGAGGAGAAAGGCCTCGAGAAGAGGTTCGGAGACGAATACCTGAGATATAAGGCCCGTGTTCCCCGCTGGATTCCACGGTTAAGACCTTGGGAGAAGTCAGAGAATGCCCAATAACCCAGTGCATTTAACGGAGAAGTTTGTCCGAGGGCAAAAGGAGATGCTGGGGAGCCTATTTGGCAGAATAAGATGAGGTGAGTCGGCGGGTACTGTTTCCCCTTGGGACTGTTGTGTTAGAATTACGAGCTACCTATGAGCAGCAGATTGTCAAGAAGAGTTTTGGGAGGTAATCGTGGAAGATACAAATGCAAGAATCCGTCAGGATATTATGAGGTCTTTTAGAAAGAATCTCGGCGGGGAAGTAATTTTCATGTGCTTTTATATGGATAAGACAGGTGCTGGGCTTGTTACTAACGAACGTCCATTTACCGGAGCGGAAATGATAGACCTGTTCACTTCGGTTTTCAGTAAATCCGAAGAATCTCTTCTTCCTGCAGTAATATATTCTCTCTTCAATCTATATGGCCCCATTCGAGTACTTGATGTTATCAAGGCCTATGCAAAAGCATTTGATATTAAAGGGCCCGCCACAATCGAAAGGGATCCAGGTAAATCAGGCAGTGCTCCACCCCAAGCATCTGACAATTAGGCAGATCGTACCGTGCCCCTCTTCAG
>JARRNM010000065.1:0-13840 GCA_037384945.1 Deltaproteobacteria bacterium | reverse complement strand
CTCCACAACGCGCATGATTCGCACCATCTATTGGCAGGATTTCTGATTAATGTGCACCATATCTTCATGCAGACCCTCACAAGGTTGAAAGAGTGAATATCGGCTGCTCAGATGTTCGTTGTTTCGCAGCTTCCCCTTTTGGCCTTTGCTGATGTCTCTTCTGAGTGACCTGCCCTGTTGAATCCCACCTTCGGTGGGTCCGCGTAGCGGAATTCAACAAGGCTGACGGAAGGTCTGTGCCACTTCCCCGGCTGTGGCTGGGGGAGCCCCTGGCCTCCGGCCCGTAGGGGGTTACGCCCCGGAGGGAACGACAGAAGAGACATCAGCTAGGCTACTTTCGCTTGCAAACCAATGGAAAGTGGCTCTTAAACGCAGTTTAGAAGAATGGCCCAATTATTTTTGGGGAAACTCCTGGCAGTTTCTCCGTGGCCTATGTCTCCAACATGTTCTTGGGGAAGCTCCTATGTTTTTTCCGAGTGGAAAGGTCAGGTAAAGCATGTTAAATAATGGCCATGAGCCTTTTTCTCCTAACTTTCCTTTCCATTTATGGGGCTATGCACCTCTACCTACTTGTCAAGGCAAGATCTGCTTTGAGTGCAGGCCTGGGGGCGAGTGTGGGCATGGCCATGTTCTTGGCCCTCATGGTAGTGGCCCCGGTGGCGGTGCGTCTCCTTGATCGACACGGGATGCACCTGGCCGGTAGATACCTTGCTTACGTTGCTTATACCTGGATGGGCCTGCTATTCTTTTTCTTCTGTCTGAGTTTTTGTCTGGATGTGTTCAATCTTTTTATGAGGGTTTTGGCTTGGCTCGCAAGTTGGTCTGCTTACAGTGCCTGGCAAATACATGTAGATCGGGTGGTGTTGCCAACCAGGAAATTACCCCCCCAGTTGGACAGATTGACCATAGCTCAGATCTCTGATGTGCATCTCGGGCCGATGGTAGGCGAAAACCGGCTGACGCGCATCATTGGACTGTTGCAAAGAGCCAAACCTGACCTAGTGGTAGCCACCGGCGATCTGGTGGATGCGCAGATGGACCGGCTGAATAACCTGGCGGCCATGTTGGCCACTCTAGACCCCCCGCTTGGTAAGTTCGCCATTGCCGGGAATCATGAGTTCTATGCGGGTATTCGTCAGAGTGCACGCTTCCTGAAGGCAGCTGGTTTTAAGTTCTTGCGTAACGTAGATTTTGACCTCAAGGGATTGATCAACCTCGTGGGAGTGGACGATCCGGCGGGGAAAAGAAGGTATCCGGAAATTGGTCAGGTGGGTAAAGAGGAAAAAATCTTGCTTGCAGATGCAAACTCAGAGAGATTCACCCTCCTCCTCAAACATCGCCCTACAGTAGAAAAGGAATCTCTGGGCCGGTTTGATCTTCAGTTGAGCGGCCATACTCACGGTGGGCAGATCTTTCCTTTCAATCTGATCACCCGGCTCTTTTATCCAAGGCAAAGAGGGCTCTATCATTTGGAGAAGGGAAGTGTGCTATATGTGAGCCGCGGAACCGGCACCTGGGGTCCCCCCATGAGATTTCTCTCACCACCAGAGGTCACGCTAATTGAACTTCAGAGAGTGAAGGATTGATTGGCAGGGGTGTGATTAACGGATGATTTCTGAAATATCCTTTCTCGCTACCTTAAAGCTGTACCTTCCACCAAATCGGAAACTCTCGAGAGTAATAGTGTTGTCGTCTTCAGCAATTACCACACCTTTGTGGACGACACCGTTCTTCATTTTGAGGTAAACTGTGCTGCCCACCAAATAGTCTGTTTTCTTTTCGATGTTCTTCTCAAGTTGCTGTTCCAGTTTCTCGATAGAAACCACCGAAGTTGGTGGGCGGGAGGCATCACCATAGCTGTCTACAATGGCGCTATAGGCTGGTCGCAATTTGACGAGCTCTTGTTTTGAAGCCATGAGGATGACGATGAAATACTTGTCTGCCCGGGGTTCAAAAATACTAACAACCATATGCTGAGCGGCAACATCTCCACTTATCTGGATTACATCGTACTGGTTTATTTTTTTGCTCTCCTTTTTGATATTGGTGTAGCCTCCTCTTTTCATTGTCTCTTTCAGAGAGTCAGCATAATTGTCCCCGATTTTTCTGCTGCGGCCATAGCATTTCAAACTTGCTTCGCTGCCTGGGGCTTGCAGGCGAATTCCATAAAGAATGCTATTCTCAGACTCGATGGAGTTCCTAGTCCAATGAGAGGGGTAGGAAATATGGGAACCGTCTGGGAATTCGACGCTTTTCCATTGCTTCAGATCAGGCTTCTCTGTTGACACAGCCTTAACCTTTTCCGCAACTTCTTTTGTTTCCCCTTTCTTTTTGATGGGTATTTCTTGCCCTGGCGTATCTTGGGCCTCAGGAACCTCCTTCTCGGCTGTCGGAGCTTTTTTCACTTGTGCCACTTTGGGCCCGGCAGCAACCTTTTCCTTGTCGGTACCGGTGAGGTCTTTATACATCACAGCGGCAAAGTAGATACCGTAGCCGAGAACCATCATCCCTATGACTAGATAGAGTCCGAGTATGGGACTTTTCCGTACATCGTGGGTGACAAATTTTTTTAACCTCTGCTGGATCTCAGCGACCTTGCCTGTCCGAGCTCCCATGGTCGCAACCTTCCTGTTTGCCCTTTATTAAGCACACTTTGAATAGTGGTGGGCAGGGTAAATTGTCAGCTTGTGCAGTTGGGCTCAGCTCGTGCCGAACTAGGCATTGAAGGAAACAAGCAAAGAACATGCCAGCCACAAGGCAAATCTCAGCGCAGCTCAAGCTCAGATCAAGAAGATATGTCAACGCTCCTACCAGTATTGGAAAGCCAATGTCGGAATACTCTGACGTTCTTCTCCACCTCCGGGTTTTGCCGCAGTTCCTCCAAGGAATAACTCATCTTTGTTGACCAGTTGGGATACTCCGATACTGTTCCGGGCACATTCTGTTGCCGTGCATCTCCGAAAAGATCCTCCTGGCTCAGGAGGACCAGTTTGGCTGAAGTCGATAAAATAAAGGCAATAATCGCTCCATGGAGGTCCTCGGTTAATTCATTGTAGATCTCCGGGTTACCTGTCAAATGCTCCGATAGAAAACCTGCGTTTACCAGTCGTTCAACGATCTTGTGCTTTTCTTGTTTCCTATTTTGCCAGGCAGCTTCAAATTGGCTTTCCCTGGGGAATAGCCCCAAGCTCTTACGCAAGTGAAGATCCTCTCCCACCCAATATCCAGCCAGAGTGGGAAGGTCATGGGTACCTAGCGAAGCAAGGGCCAATTGGGGATACGATCCCCCATCCTTGAAACCGCCATGTTCGTCTCTTTCGAAGTAGAACAGGCGATAGGAGAAAATGCCGAAACGGGCAAGGGCTTCTCTTGCCTGAGGTGGAACTGTGCCAAGATCTTCTCCAATGATCAGGGTTTTGGAGCGCTCACTTTGCAAGGCCAGAATTTTCAGAAGATTTTGGTAATCATACTCTACATAAGTTCCTTCTTTAGCAGGCTGTCCAGCAATAATCCAGAAGAGCCGAAAGAACCGCATGACATGATCGATTCTCAGAGCTCCCCCACCCTGGCAATTTCTGCTGATCTCCTTGCTGAAGAGTCTGTAACCGTCCCTGCGGTAGTTTTCCCCGTGGGGCGGGTGAAAACCCCAATTTTGTCCCTCTAGAGCAAAGTCGTCGGGCGGAGCTCCCACGGTAACCCCTTCGACAAAGAAATCCTGGTAGGCCCAGTAGTCAGCGCCCCCGGGATCGATACCCAGTGCCAAATCGTGATAGAGGCCAATGGAGGCTCCCAATGATTTGGCAAGGTCCTGTGCCTCGTGGAGCTGTTCATCCAGTTGCCATTGCAGGTACTTGTAAAAAAGTATACTTTCCTGGTGGTTTTGACGAAATTCTCTGACCTCCCGGGAGTAGGGATTGCGGTAAGGTTGCGGCCACTGCCGCCAGGTCGAGAATTCAGGATGTGCCTGGTGAAAAAAATCTTCCAGGGCACAAAAAACGGCAAAATTATCCAGGAGAGATCCTTCCCTATCAATATAAGCCTCAAACTGTCTGCCCCGATCGCTCAGCCCGTCCTCTCCCCGATGGTTTTCCAGAAAGCTTTGGAACACCATCTTGAGGACCTTGAACTTAAAGGCGGCTACCCGCTCGTATTGTACCAACCGGGAATGGCGAAATTCAGCCAAGAGATTTTGGCTTGTCTCTTCCCGGACAAATTGCTCTGCTGCAATACAGGAGCGATAATCTTCCATCCTTTCAATGTCTAGATAGATAAAGTTGCGATAAAATCGGCTAGAGGGAAAGTATGGGCTGATGTTGTAAGGTTGTCTGTTGGTGATGGCGTGTAGTGGATTCAGACCAATCACATCTAGGTGGACATTTCCCACCGCCCAACGAATGAAGTCCTTCAAGTCACCCAGGTCTCCAATCCCCCAATTAGCCCTTGATCTAAGGCCATACAGGGAAATAGCTATACCGGCTTTCTTGCCATCTCCCTGCAAAGCAGAGGGCAGATAAGCCTTTTCCGGACAGAGAATTACCAGGAATTGTTGCTCGAGTTTTTCTTGGTCGTATTCCACCAAGAGCTTGAATTGATAGTAGCCAATGGAAAGTCCCATGGGAAAAGGAAAGGACCAGCGCTCATAGTAGGAACCATTAAGTTCCCTTTCCTCTATGAAAGTTAACTCTTCGGTGTTGAACGAGTGGATGACAGAAGGACTGTTTTCGCCGAAAATTTCCAGACGAACTCGGAGGAACCTCCACTTTATTTCTTCGAGACGACGGGAGACGGGCATTTGAAAGAAGAGCTCGGCGGGCAATGTTTCAATGGATGCAACCAAAACAGGTTGAGCCAGTTGAGTCCAGGAAAGATTTTCATAGTGTTTGAAAGCCTCTTGGGGGCTGTTGACGTCAACCCCGGTCGCCTCAAGGAGGGTTTCGAGAGTCTCAAGAGGAACCTCATGGGATTGTCCCCAGATGTCAAAGTAAGAGGTAAGGACGCCATAGGCGGCCGACAATCGTGCCAAGTTTTCTCTTTTCTCTTCTTCCGTCGTCATGGAACTGCCGAGTTAGTGCTCATCCGAAAACTGCTCAATGTCATTCTGATCCCTTCGTTTCATTCAGGATGAACTCCGCGAAGGATCTCGAGATTCTTCGTCGTCCCGCAATTTGCGGGACTCCTCAGAATGACATCCAGAAACATGGTTTCCCGATGGACACTGGTTAGCTTTCAAACTTTGCCGCGATTGGCATTCTCCTGCCAGTGCCAAAAGCCTTGGAGGTAACCTTTAATCCAGGCGATGCTTGTCGCCTTTTATATTCGTTTCGGTCAACTGCCCGGGTTACCCAATTTACCGTCTCGGGGTCGAAGTCAAGAGCAAGAATATCTCCCACCGTGTATTGCTCGTCCAAGTAGTAATGGAGAATCTGATCAAGCACCTCATAAGGAGGCAGAGTGTCTTGATCGGTCTGATTTTCTTTCAGTTCAGCAGTTGGAGCTTTGTTGATAATCTCTTGGGGTATGACAGGAGATAGTCTGTTAATGTATCCCGCCAGTTCATACACCATGGTCTTGGGTACATCGGCTATGACACTGAGACCGCCGCTCATATCGCCATAGAGAGTGCAATAGCCAACCGCCAGTTCACTTTTGTTCCCAGTGGAGAGGACCAGATGGCCAAATTTGTTCGACAGTGCCATGAGAATGTTGCCCCGAATTCTGGCCTGCATATTCTCCTCTGTAATATCAACCTCTCTTCCCTTGAAATGCGACCGGAGAGATTTAAGGTAGGCTTCATAGATGGGAGTCATAGGCACCGTCTTAAATTTGATGCCCAGATTACCAGCGAGCTTCTTGGAATCTACAATACTGCCAGATGAAGAATAAGGCCCTGGCATGGTGACGGCAACAAGATTGTCTTTGCCTATGGCCTCCGCAGCGATACAGCAAGTAACCGCAGAGTCGATGCCTCCTGAAAGGCCTAGGATAGCCGTATTAAAACCGCACTTGCCCATATAGTCTCTCAAGCCCAGAACCAAGGCCTGGTAAACAGATTCAATCTCCTCTTGTGGTTCGTAAGATGTGCGCACTCCAGTTTGGTGGAGGGAAATAGTCTGTACGTGCTCTCGAAAGGAGGGGAAAACCGCAATGGGGTCGCCGGCCTCGTCTACACAGATGGACCGACCATCAAAGATTAGCTCGTCATTGGCTCCCACTTGATTGACGAAGACAAATGGGGTTCGGTGCTTACGGGCATGACTTCGGACGATCTGATACCTGAGTCTCTCTTTACCCCGATGAAAGGGGGATGCAGCAATGTTGACTATGAGCTTGGCCCCCCTCTTTGCCATGTCCTCGATGGGATCGTGATGGTAGGTTCGCCGGGGCCACAAGGCCGGATCGTTCCAAGCGTCCTCACAAACGGAAACGCCCAGGATGGTGTCTTTGAATCTAACCACGGAATCCTTGGTGCCTGGTTCGAAGTACCTCGGTTCATCGAAAACATCGTAGGTGGGCAACAATGATTTGTGGTGGGTGTAAAGGAGTTCTCCTTTATAGATAAGCAGGGCGGAGTTAAGGATGCCTTTCCCTGTGGGCTGGGGGTTGGGCAGAGGAGCGCCCACAATCATTCCCGTTTGACCAAAATTTTCTGATATTTTCAATAGTTGTTCAATTGCCATCTGAGTCCTGGCGATAAATGAGGCTCTTTCCAAGAGATCTCTGGGTGGATAGCCGACGAGAAAAAGCTCTGGGAAAATGATCAGGTCGGGAGAATCTTTGCGGCACTCGGACAGGGTCTTCTCAATCTTGGCCAGATTGCCCTGAATATCGCCAATTGTTGGGTTCAACTGTGCCAAGGTTAGTTTCATTTCACCCACCCATCCAGCGTTTAATTATTTAGTAAGCGGATTTCTTTCCTGTCGTGCTTTCGATTTCAACTTTTATGACAAAACCATTACTTACTGCGGCCTCCAGGATAGTCGTAATTACTGGAGGAATAATGCTCCATGATTGCATTCAAGCCCTGTTTTTTCTCATGGATGTCCTCAACAATAGAACCCTTGCCAAATCCTATGACACTCCTATATTTCATCCCCCATTCGCATGCTTCCTCGTCTGCGACGACTTCATGATCTAAGTCGAATTCAAAACACACCTGGCTATTTTTCCGCAGCATTTAGATTTTTCTACCTTTGGGAGCAGAGTGGAAGTACAAGGTACTGTTCTTGAACCCAAAGCTTAGCGGCACAATGTATGGTTGGTCTTCTTCTGCCAAGGCGAGACGACAAACCAGCGATTTTCGGACGATCTGCTCAATTTCGGCGAACTCCACTATTGCTTCATCTTTCCTTCTCATGTCACTCCTAAAGCGAAAAGCCTCGATCTATGAGGATCAACCGGAGGGATCAACCGGCCAGGTCCACTATCACCCTCCCCTTTTGCTGGCCTGCAAGGATGCGGTCTATTTCACTATCCAATTGCTTGAGGGAGCACAGGGAAGTCTGTCGATCCAGATCAGGCAGTTTCCATTCGTTGGCAATTTTTTCCCATGTCCTCTGCCGAAAAGTCATGGGACAACTTTGGGAATTAATGCCAATGAGAGAGATGCCCCTTAAGATGAAAGGATAGACATTAATATGTAGATCAGGCGATGCTACATTGCCGCAGCAGGTAACTGCGCCGTGCAGTTTGGTTGACCTGATGGCAGTGGCCAGGATCTCTCCCCCAACCGTGTCTACCACCCCAGCCCAGCGACCTTTCAACAGGGGTTTTCCCGAGGTGTCACTAGCCTCACTCCTGGAGATCACTTTTTTGGCGCCAAGGTCGATAAGAAACTGCTTCTCATCCATCTTTCCCGTAACTGCAACCACTTGATATCCTCCAAGGGCCAGCATGGCCACGGCAAAGCTGCCGACTCCACCAGTGGCGCCGGAAACCATAATCTCTCCTGTCTCTGGAGATATGCCATGCTCTTGCAGTTTTAGTATGCAAAAACCGGCAGTAAGACCGGCTGAGCCGTAGGCCATACTTTCTCTCAGTGAGAGGTTGTCGGGAAGCGGCACCACCCAGGCAGCCGGCACCCTGATGTACTGTCCGAAACCACCGGGAGTATTCATCCCGAGATCATAACTGGTGACAATCACCTGGTCCCCAGGATGAAATGCATGGCTGAGACTCTGTTCTACGACGCCGGCGGCATCTACTCCCGGAGTGTGAGGATAGTTCTTGGTCACTCCCCTGTGCCCAGTGGCTGAAAGTCCGTCCTTATAATTTAAGGAGGAATAATGGACTTTGACCAACACCTCGCCTTCAGGTAAATCATTCAGAGATCTCTGGGTGATCTTCCTGGAAAATTTTCCTCCCTTTTCTTCTTCCACTAACATTGCTTTAAAGGTTTTGACAGCCATATTTTCTACCTATCTCCTAAAATAGTGAGCAATGAATTTGTCAAGAAACACCTTTCTTGCCGCATCAATAGATTTTCTTTGAGGTTTGGCCCTCATGCTTGGAGCTTATTCTTGCTAAACCACACAGTCAAGAAATAGTTTGCAGGTTTAAGCAGTGGGGCAGAATCTTGCAACAAGTTGAGAAAGCTGGCATCATGACGATTAGTGCTGAGTCAGAACCGTAAATGACAGTTTCTCGAGGAAGCGAACTGATCATGGATAATCACCTGAAGGAAGTAATATTCGGACCCATGCGATTACCTTTTCTGGTCTTGACTCCCGCCTGTGTCATGTTGGGTGCAGCGACGGCTGACTGGTCCGGAAGCCCCGTGAATTTCTATCACCTGGCCTTGGCGTTAATTGGAGCGGTTGGCGCACACATAAGCGTGAACGCCCTGAATGAATATCACGACTTCGCCAGCGGTCTGGATTTCCACACTGAACCAACTCCCTTTAGTGGCGGCAGCGGCACCCTTCCAAGAAATCCGTATAAGTCTCATGTGGCGTTAATTACGGGAATCTTCAGCATGGGTGTTACGGTTTCAGTGGGTATATATTTCCTCCGGGTTAGGGGATTGTGGCTACTGCCTGTAGGGCTGTTAGGGCTTGTAACCATTGCCACCTACACCAAGTGGATTACCAGAAACGCTTTTCTATGTTTAATTGCCCCAGGACTTGGTTTCGGCCCGTTCATGGTGATGGGAACCGACTTCGTTCTAACCGGTACTTATTCCTGGTCATCCTTTATTGCTTCTTTGGTTCCCTTCTTTCTAGTTAGCGATTTGTTACTCCTCAACCAGTTTCCGGATGTTGAAGCTGACAGGACCGTGGGCAGGCACCATTTTCCTATTTCCATAGGGAGAAAGGCCAGTGTGAGTCTTTACGCAGCATTCCTGGGAAGTGCTTACGCCACCGTAATTATAGGCTATATGGTCGGGCAGTTGCCCTTGGAGGGTTTTTTGGCTCTCGGCTCGATTGTTTTTGCTATTCCCACAGTAAGAGGTCTTGCAAGGTTCGCAGATAATGTGCCTGAATTGATCCCCTATATGGGCCGAAATGTGGTTATAATAATTTTGACTCCAGTATTGCTGGCTATTGGTCTCTTCATTGGCCATTGAACAAAAGGATCTATGGAAACATGGAATATCAGGTGCTCTCGGCCAAATAAAATCTCAATGACTAAGGTTTCAGTGTTCAGGTTTCAGGTTATACCCCTTGTGTTTATTGTCCTGACACCTGACACCCGAAACCTGAAACCCTAAGCCCAATTCGGGGATGGCTCAAAGCCCGAACCTAACGACCCGGATTTCTTGCTTCTCTTCCTGGCGGGATCAGCTTGATTTCAAATAATCTGGGCCAGAGTTTTCCAGTGACGAAAAGGCGATTATTCACCTGGTCATAGGCAATCCCATTAAGCACATCAACACGCTGAACACGGTCCTGAGGCCTCAAAAGACCCCTCAGGTCTATCCAGGCCAAAACTTCCCCGGTCTCGGGAGAAATCTGGGCAATTTTGTTTGTTCGCCAAACATTTGCAAAGATCAGCCCTTGGACATATTCTAATTCATTGAGAGCGGACACGGGGACCTTTCGGTCATGGACTTTAAGCAGGCCCACTCGTTTGTAAGTATCTGGATGTAAAAAGTACAAAGTCGAGGTACCATCGCTCATAATTAGCTGCTCACCGTCATGGGTGATGCCCCAACCTTCTGTGGGATAGTGAAATGTTTCAATTAACTGGAAAGTGTCTTTATCATAAACAAATCCAAGATTGGCTCTCCAGGTCAACTGGATCACCTTGTTGCCAAAGACGGTTACCCCTTCTCCGAAAAGGCGTGCTGGCAGGTTAATGCGCTGCAGGATAGTGCCTGTGGCCAGTTCAACTTTACGCAAGCTGGACCGGCCGTGAAGACCTGTTCCTTCAAAGAGAAAACCGTCAACAAAAACCAGTCCTTGAGTAAAAGCGTTGGGATCGTGAGGATAACGGTTGACGATCCTGTAACCAAAAGTGGGAGGCTGATCCGCTGTCTTTTGCTCCGGGCCCATCTGTGGAGTTAGATTCTTTCGGCTATTTTTCTCTTTCCATTCCGCTGAAGTTGGAGAAAAAAAGACTAGACCTCCCAAAAATAGCAGGATAAGCAGAGTAAGGATGGGGATTAGCAAGCGATTCATCAGGTTTCCGGAAATCTGGACTTTCCTGGCACAGCAGGACCTTCGACGAGCTAGGTCAGAGTTTACTGAGGTTTAAGTGTTCAGGTTTAAGTGCTTTTGCTGTTACTCCCTGAAATCTGACACCTGAAACCTCAGTCCTTGTCTTTATTATTTGGGATTCAAGAGTCCGGCCTGTTAAGAGCGATACACATATATAGGATCGTTGTGCAAGGAGTTGCCCGGACGCAAAACCCGTTCAGGACTCCAACCTGGTAAATGGAAGTTGCATGACACCACCACCGCTCCGGGTTTGAGATCTGATGCCAGTTTGGCTGCGAGGTCTCTCATTACGTCTGGAAAAAGGTAGCAAAACACAACGTCAGGCTTTGATAGATCAGCCGTCCAGAAATTCCGCCATTTGATCTGAATGTTCTTGCGGCCGAAGCACAGGAGTTTTGCCTTAACATAGGCGAGTAAATTTAATTCATATCCCACCGCTCTAACCGCATACTTTCTGCGAACCTGACGAAGTACTCGTCCATCGCCACAGCCAATGTCGACCAGAAGTTGCCCTGGGCACATGGGTACGGCATCCAAAAAAGCTGAGATTCTCACACGGGAGGTTGAGACGTAGAGTGCCCCCCGGGTAGTGGGGAGAACCATGGCAGTGCAGAGAACATAAGCCAGTTTTAGCCCAAAAAAATCTCCAGCTATGATTAAAAAGGTGAAGATCAGGATATGCATTTATTTGTACTTCTTCACCTACCGCGGTTGTCAGGGAAACTAGCCCGCATGTTTCATCAATGGCCTACTGCGACCACGGATATGCTAGTCCTTCCGGGCGTCCTTGGGTGTCGCACCCTGCGACGTACCATTCAGGTACGCCTCGGATTCAATCCCGTGGTACCGCGGGACGGTTGCCCGGTGGCACAGCCATCTCCATGGTCTCGCAACAGCAATTCATGAAACATCCGGGCCAGTCATCAAGGTATCTGTTCTCTCCAAACCAAAACTCTACCATCTAAGTCTCATAAGCGGAAGAGTTTTAAGCAAGATTTTTGCTGAATTGCCGTGAAGAAGTTGCCGGTAGAAACAGGCAGCTGTTTTGAGGTGCGGGAGCGTAGCAAAATATAAAGTCGCAACCACCGAACCTTAGGGTTTCAGGGGTCAGGGAGAAAAGACACAAGAGCTGAAACCTGTAAAAGATCCCGTCTGCAACCAAGCTGCAGCGGGGAAATTTGCAAACTGCATCCTTAGTATTTGCTAGCTTTCTTGGTTGTGCTTTGAAATCTTTCGAGCTTTATCCACCTCACCGGTGAAGTCAATTTTCCCGCAGTCAAGGCACATGGTTGAAATGATCGGGACGTAGCCCGTATGGATGGTCAAAAAACGAGGATTTTCAAAGTGAAAATGTAGCCGACCGGTAGACTGAACCCGCCCGGACTCTAACTTGGAACCTCCACAGCCGGAACAAGTGTTGTTATCAGTCATAGTCAAACCCCTTTCTCTTAGCCCGAATTTCTGATGAATAGTCGGGCTAGATAGTTCGGCAATTATTTGCGACTCAACATTCTGGCAGGTGAGATTCATGCAAAATTCATCCCAAAGTGAGACGGGGGGTTTGCTGGATTTTTTTGTTGCGGTTGAGTTCGCTATTCTAACAACCGGACCCACCGAGCAGAGCTCCGGTAAATGAGATCTGGCCAGATTTCAGAGGCGGATCTATCAAAGACAGTTTCAACATCGGCCCCCATCACGTGCCAGCCGCCCATGGCTATTTCATTGTCCAGCTGCCCGGCACCCCAGCCGGCATAACCGGCATAAAAACGAAATCTCTCCTCGACTTTGGAATCTTTGATCATCCGCTCAATCACCGTCTGAGATGAAGTGAGGTATATGTCGGCAAATACTTGCTGAGACCCTTCAGGGGGGCTGGTGGTTCTTATGAGAAGGAGTAACTGATTCCTGGCCACTGGTCCCCCGAGGTAAATGGTATCCGGTCGCTGCTGGAGCTCTTCCATTTCAGGGAGAGCCTCCGAGAGTTTCAGCTCCGAAGGTCGGTTGATTATAAGCCCCATGGCACCGTGTTCTTGGTAGTCGATTAACAGGACTACAGTCTGAGAGAAATTTGGATCTAAGAGCTGCCTGCTGGCCACCAAAAATTTCCCTTTTGCTGGCTTGAGCCCAAACCGAGGCTGTTGGTCAATACGCAAAAAAACAGGATTCCGCCAGGGCAGATAATTCAATCTAGCCAGGCCGATAGAAGGCAAGCCCACCAGGGCAGAGATCAAGACAATGGCAGTGGCGAGGGCAATACAAGCACACCCTTTTCGGATTCCACCCCATTCACGAAAGGTGAGATTTCCTGACACAGGCTCCTCCTGAAAAAAATCTGCAAATCAGCCATCTCAGGTATCAGCAAGAGCTTTCCAGGGAGAGAGTCAAGGACCCCGCTCCCAGAGCCTTGCATTCCTAATGCTGCGCCTCCTGTAGGACCTATTCAGGTTCACTCACAGCACAACATCGATCTGGGTCTTGATGGATATCGAGTAGCGTGAATTTTCCCGACACAACTCTATATCTGTATCAAAGGCTTTCGATAAAGTCGCTGAGATAAGAACTTTTTCTTTTTCCCCCGCAGCAAGAATCTTGCCATCCTTCATTATAAGGACGTGAGAAAGAAAGGGCATTATTTCTTCAACGTGATGGGTCACGAAGAGGAGTACCAGGGCCCTGTTGTCTTGAGCGAGTCTACTGAGGAATGCCAGGAAATTTTCCCGGGCAACAGGATCGAGACCAGCGCAAGGCTCATCAAGAATGAGTACCCTCGAATCAGCCATAAGGGCCCGGCCAATCAAAATACGCTGCTTCTCGCCCTCAGATAGACTGCCCCATCTCCTCTCGGCCAGATGATCACACTCAATTTTGCTAAGAATCTCAATGGCTCTATCATGTTCTTCCTGAGGAATCCTTCCCCAATAATTTATCATTGCCTCTTTGCCACTTGCTACGGTTTCAATGCAGGTCTCAAAAAAGTTTATTTTATAAATAATGCTGTCGCTGACCACTCCTATTTTCTTTCGGAGTTCTCTCCAGTCCGAGGTGCCGTATTTGTACCCAAGAAGCTCAAATTCTCCCTGAGAAATGGTAAAATAAGCAGTTAAGGTATTTAGTAATGAGGTCTTTCCCGCGCCGTTGGCACCGAGGATAACCCAATGTTGCCCCTGTTCAACCGTCCAGTTGAT
>JARRNM010000064.1:0-13856 GCA_037384945.1 Deltaproteobacteria bacterium | reverse complement strand
AAAGAGCAAGGTCAGTTAAAATTTCGAATTTCGAAAACGATTAGTTACTTTACTCCGCCTTATGAAGGCCTGAGGAGGCCTGATTGCAGATTCACCATAGAGTCACAGAGGACACAGAGGACGGTATTCTTTCTCCGGCCGGGGGACGACGGCCGGAGAAAGAGCCTCCGCCTGCGGCGAAAACTCTTTAGCCTGGCTCAAATCGTTGACACGAAGCCACCCGGTTACTAGATCGTGCCCGCAGGGCTGCGATCTTTAGCCCGATTGCCGTCTCCCGATCGGGCTAAAAATTTAGCTCTCTCTGTGCTCTCCGTGTCTCTGTGGTTAGTAAATATCAGTGCATATCCAAATCTAGTATCTAAAGCCTGCGGAGCTAACCCGATAGAAGTCTTCGAATTTCGAAATGTGGACTCCATGCCCCCTGCCCTATGCGTCTTAACGCCCGCCTACTAGCGTTTGAAAGATCCAACCGGCGGTCCCCTCCTCCGTGGTCACTCTCACCCACTGATCCTTGTAAGAATAACCGATGAGGCGAGTGCCTTTCTCTAGGGTGGTAAGTATATTGCTCTTGATATCCGGCAGTTGTCTTAAGTTGCTGGTTTTCAATGTCTGTAGCGGGATGGGCTGAGCAAACAATGACTCCCCGGCCACTGGCATCAACTCCTTCCGGAGGTTCGAAACCATATTGCGGCCGCCAAGCCGCATCTCGGCAGTCTTGATCTGTCCTTTGGCCTGAGTGGTTAGATACAACGCCCCCCCGTAGTTCTCTCTTTCAAACTCTTTAACACTCATCTCTAGCAGCTGTTCAGCTTTGGCAATCTCTGGATTTCCACTTTGACCCGCCAGCTTGACTTTCAGAGCCTTTACCGCAATTTCAGCCTCAGCCATATCTGAAGCTGCCTCAGCCTTGCTTTCGAGGCTGCGAAGCTTGGCTTTTCCCCTCACCACTTCCTGGATGGCTTCATCGAGCATTATCTGCTGGGAGTTCAAGCGCTCCTCTAACGCCTTTAACTCTGTTTCTCTCTCCAGTAGTTCCAACTTGGTCTTGGCCAATTCTCCATCTAAGGACTCCAAGCTCTGCAGTAATCCTTTGTTCTCCCTGCGGAGTTCCTTGAACTTCGGGTGTTGGGTGACTGACCTGTCTATTTCCTCAGCCCGTCGTTTAGCGCACGTGGGCAGCAGGAATAGACAAGCCGCCAGCACCAGCAACCACGATAGTCTCGAGTTGAAATTGGCAGTTGAACTAACCATCAGATCAATCTCCCCGGATCGACTGATAATTGCAAAAGAGTGCTAGATGGAGATGAGAAAATAATGGACCTGATATGATTGCGCAACCATAGCAGATTTTCGAGGAACAAAAAAGGGGCTGGCTTATCTACCATTGACATGAGATCAAATACCGTTAAAATGTAACGAGCAGGAAATAGTGAAAGACATATACCTACCTCAATACTAGCTTCGCATAAATTCTCCAGTATTATTGATAAGGCGTCTCGACAGGTGGAGGGGTATTTATGGCGGCAGGCGGCAGTCCTCCTGTGGATCCAAAAACGGTAGCCCTGGAGGTACAAAAAGGAAAGTCACTGGAAGAGGTTCAACGAATATTCGGGATCAAGATGAAAAGCCAGGTACAGGATCTCTATGTGAAGGGGTTGCGACAACTTGGTGAGATCCCACAGTTCGAGATGCCAAAAACCAGGGACAAGGCGGTTGCCCCGATCACCGACACGGGTTACCGGAGAAGTATTGGCCAAAGTGGCAGCATTACCCTGACTCGCTCACTGCTTTTGGAGAAGCTTGGCTTCCAGAAAGGCGATGTTTTTCAGATTCTCCGGCAGGGAAACGACCTGTTACTCCGCAAGGTCGAGTAGGAGGTTTCAGGTTTCAGGTGTCAGGAGAGGATCACGCAAGCTGAAACCTGAAACCCGAACACTGAAACCTACGAAAGTACCATCCTGCAGTCCACCACCAGGCATCCCTCACCCTCTGGCAAAACCTTGATGGGATTTAAGTCCAACTCTCTGATCTGGGGTAAATCGCAGACAAGCTGAGAGATTCGTTGGACAATGTGGATGGCTGCCTCAAGGTCTCCAGGTGGCTGCCCTCTCACACCTTTCAAAAGCTGGCTACCATGAATTTCGCCAAACATCTTCCGGGCTTCGGCAGCACTTACAGGAGCCACTCTATGGGTGACATCTCCGAAAATTTCTACGTACACTCCACCCAGTCCTGCCAGAATTACCGGACCAAAGAGAGGATCTTGTTTGGCGCCTACAAAAACTTCATAGCCTTCAGAAACCATTTTTTGTACTAAGATGGCCTTTTCTGTGGGCTTTGCTTCAGTTTTCTGAATTATGGCAGCGAGCCGATCGTACCCATCCCTCACCGCGGCCTCATTGTCAAGGTTGAGGAGTACTCCCCCCACGTCGGATTTGTGGATAAATTCCTCGCCCATCACCTTCATGGCCACTGGAAATCCAAGGGCTGTAGCTCGCATTGCCGCCTCCTGGCGACTCTTTGCTTGGCCCCATGGAGCTAAAGGAACAGAGTAGTTCGCCAGGATTTCAAAAGACTCAGCCGTGGTAAGTTGCCCTACCTGTCGAACTTTGGCCTCGGCCAAAATAGCCAAGGGTTTAGCCTGATCAACTGCGAAATTTTCAGCCTCTTTGAAGCCAGAGATCTCGCGATGGCAAAAATCTCGGGAAATGGTCAGAGCCTTGGCAGCCTCTTCTGGTTCACTGAACATGGGGAAGTTAGGGTGATTGCGGCGGTTTAACCTCCACTCCTCTCCGGTGGTTACAACGCACAGTGCCACAGGTTTCTGCCCTTGCAAACAGATCTCCTTGATTTTTCCCACCAAGCCTCGGCTATCTTCCTCAAAAAAGATGCCGTTGTAATTTAATACAACCATCATCCCGTCAATGTCCTCACGGGCCAAGGTGTCACTGACGATTTGGTGAAAAAGCTCAAAATCAAAAAGGTCTCCCAGATCCATAGGGTTTCCGAGACGGATAACCCCGGCACGGAGGTTACTTTCCACCATCCTCAAGAATTCTTCTGGGAAGGGTTGCAGGACAAAGCCGTATTTGGTGACGGCGTCGGCGGCGACAACAGCGTGGCCCCCTGAGCGTGAAATTACTGCCAGACGGTTGCCACGCATTGGCGGAAGATCGTGTGCCTTTATAGCTGTCAGGGTGGAATGCATATCGGTAACCCGGTGGATTCCGCATTGTCGAAAAGCTGCATTTACCACCTCTTCGGAGGCTGAGAGAGAACCGGTGTGTGACCTGGCGATTCGGGTACTGGCCTCGCCAGTATTGGATTTGTGTGCTAGGATTGGTTTGCTGGAGCGGAAAGAGATTTCCATGAGTCGGCGACCGTCAGCGATCCCTTCAAGATAAAGAAAAACCGTCTCCGTACCTCTATCCTTCAGGAAGTATTCGAGGAGGTCGTTCTCGTCGGTGTCCAGCTTGTTTCCAATGGAGGCAAATTTATTAAAACCGAGATTTTCAGTTGCCAGCTCGTTCAACAGAGCACCTCCCACTCCTCCACTCTGGGAGATGATAGAAAGGGGACCTAAAGTAAAGTTGTCGCGAAAGGGCATGAAGGGGGTGGCCAGGCCATTTTCCTTGTTAATTACCCCGATGCAGTTAGGTCCGATGAAGCGGATGCCATACTTGCGTGCCAGGGTAACCAATTGCTCTTCCAGTCCTTTTTTCTCATCCCCTAATTCGCTGAAGCCAGCAGATTCGATTACCGCTCTCTTGATACCCTTTTGTCCACATGCTTCCAAGATTTCAGGTAAGGTAGAGGCCGGGGTAAGGATTGCCGCAAGATCCACCTGGTCTGGTATGTGAGCAATTGTCGGATGAATCGGGTGTTCCATAAAGGAGCCGCCCTTGGGACCGACTAAATAAATCTTACCCGTGTAGCGGAATTCAATAAGATGATAGACAATAGCGCGGGCAAGGTTGGTGGGCGAGGGGGACACACCAACAACTACAACACTTTCCGGGTAGAAGAAGTTTTTCACGGGCATACCTCGAATAATGTAGTTTACACACGAAAGGAGATACTAACGGCGGGATCTTACCCTGTCAATTATTAACCTCTGAATCCAGGCATCAAGTTTGCAGTATGGAGATTGCAGATTGTAGATTTGAGAATGGAAATTATATATGTTGGACTTTTGCAAATCTTAAATCTAAAATCTGAACTCTAAAATCGCCGAAGAGGTGTCAGGCAATGAATCTCAGTAAGGGTACAAGCCTAGTGCTGGGACTATTGGGAATCCTTCTCTTCCTCCTTTTCTTTGGTTGTCAAGGCCTAAAGGAGCAGAGGCAATACCTTGTAGATGACCGCTGGATCTGTCCTGAATACGCTGATTTACCTCTCAGACAAGGTCGTTTCGAAGAGGCGATTAATCAACATTTACGTGTGTTGAGTGAGGAGCCGAATAATGGCTTGGCCCATTACCATCTGGGTTACGCTTACGGTCAACTCGGCCTTCACCATGATGAGGCTGCTGAGTACTTGCGAGCAGTTGATCTCGGCATGGAAAGAGGCGATCTTTTCTACAATCTTGGGATGGCATACATGGAATTGAATGAATATGTGAGGGCAGAGCAGTTCTTTCGCCGGGCTGTGGACATAGAGCCAGAGAGTGGTGAAAATAATCGTGGCCTCGGCATGGCTAGCCTAGTGCAGGAGCATTACCAAGAGGCTCTTGTCTCATGCCGTCGGGCCGTCAACCTAGAACCGAATGATGCGGATAGTTGGCACTGCTTGGCACTGGCAGCTGCCAGGGCTGATCAGGTAGGTGAGGCCTGGACCGCAGTAAAACATCTCCGCCAACTTGACCCCGATTACAGCCTTGATCCATTCCTGCTTGAAATGTTTCCGTCAGAGTAGAAGTAAGCCTGTCTACTCCTCAACCTCAAAGAGCACAAAGTACACAAAGAAAACACCTCTATCGGTGAAAGACTTTGTGATCTCTGTGTTCTTTGTGGTAAAAGCACTAATCTAAAGCAAAAAGACTGGTGGAAATGCTGTTCGCTGACAGCTGATAGCTGAATGCTGACTAAAGGAGTGACCGATGGAAGTAAAGATCCAGAAAGGTGACATAAAAGCTACGGCTGCAGAAGCGGTGGTATTATTTCATTTTGAAGGGGACGACAAGCTGCTTAAGCCCACGGCTGCAGTGAATACTATCAGTGGGTCGGTTGTTAGCCGGGTGATTGAATCCGGAGACTTTCGCGGCGAGCATCTGGAAAATATTCTTCTTTTCACTCAGGGTTCTGGGGCGATCGAACGCATTCTTCTTATGGGGCTGGGGAAACGAGAGAGTTTCACCACTCAGGCTTTGAGAGAAACTATGGCCCAGGCTCTCAAAACTCTGAGAGATCGGCGCCAGCGCCGGGCCGTGCTGCCGATTCCACTGGACAGTGAATTTCCTCTGACCATGGGAGAAACGGCTGAAGCTTGTGTTTTAGGCGGCATGCTGGGCCTTTATCAATTCACTGAGTTGCTTACCAAGGATAGGGATAAAATCAAGGACTTCGACTCCTTAACCATCATCTCCAGGGGGAAGACAAAGGAATTGACCAAGGGAATAGACCGGGCGAAAGCAGTGAGTGCAGGGATCTATCTCGCTCGAGATCTGGTCACTTTGCCCTCTAATCAAGCGACTCCTACCTTTTTGGCCAAAAAAGCCGAAGAGGTAGCGGCCCGGGGCGGGATGAGGTTCAAACGTATTGGTGAGCCCGAGGCCAAGAAGCTGGGGATGGGCGCTTTTCTAGCAGTGGCTCAGGGGAGTGAAGAACCTGGCATCATGGTGGTCATGGATTATCAACCTGGGGGCGAAAAGAGCCCTCCGGTGGTTCTTGTAGGCAAAGGTATCACCTTCGATAGCGGTGGAATCTCCATAAAGCCGGCAAAAGACATGGACAGGATGAAGCATGACATGGCAGGGAGTGCTGCGGTAATCGGTGCCATGCAAACTATTGCCGCCTTGGGCTTGCCGGTGAGGGTTGTAGCCATAATTCCATTTACGGAAAATCTCCCGAGCGGCAAAGCCTACAAGCCGGGAGATGTGGTCCACTCCTTGAGTGGTTTAAACATTGAGGTGATAAATACGGACGCAGAGGGACGAATGGTTCTTGCGGACGCCCTCACCTATGCCGAGGGCTACAAGCCTCAGGCCATGATTGATCTGGCCACTCTCACCGGAGCCTGTGTCGTGGCACTGGGTGACAATGTCGCGGGGCTTCTGAGCAACAACGATGAACTGCAAGCAAGGTTGCAGGCTGCGGCGGAGGAAAGTGGTGAGAAGGTTTGGCCACTGCCCCTTTGGGATAGCTACTTCGATGCCATGAAGAGCGAGGTTGCCGATCTCAAAAACGTCAACGGGCGCAAGGCGGGGGCGATTACTGCGGCGATTTTCCTGAAGCAGTTTCTTCCCGAGGGAGTTCCCTGGGCTCATCTGGACATTGCCGGCTGTGCCTGGGAGGATAAAGGGAGTGGTTTGGTGCCCAAAGGAGCCACAGGCATGGGCGTACACCTGCTCACCAGGCTGCTGCAGAGCTGGAAACCCCTCGCCCAGGAAAACAGGTAGCTGTGCAGAGGATACTGATAAGTAAGGTCAGCTTTGTTAAGACTAATTAAGGTTTCAGTGTTCAGTGTTAAGGTTTCAGCTCTTATTTTTCTCTGTCCTGACACCTGAAACCCAGTTTTTCGTTCTACAATCCAAAATCTGCAATCTACAATTGTAACAGTTTCTTGAGTTCATCCCCGAGAATGGTCTCTTTTTCCAAGAGAGTCTGGGAGAGAATTTCCAGTTGCTGTCCTTTTTCCGTGAGGATCTTCTTGACTCGCTCGTGCGCCTCAGACATCAAGCGGGAGACCTCGGCATCAATCTCTTTGGCGGTCTCATCGCTGTATTCTTTAGCGGGTGAAAGACCCGTATCCAGGAAAAGAGGTTTTCTTTCCTTGGTGTAAGTGACCAGGCCCAACTTTTCGCTCATGCCATACTCGGTCACCATACTGCGGGCAATGTCGGTAGCCCGCTGCAAATCATTCTGCGCTCCTGTGGATATGTCTTTAAAGACAATTTCCTCTGCCACCCGGCCTCCTAAAAGTACACAAAGTCGGTCTAGCAGTTCCTCCCGAGTCATGAGATATCGATCCTCGGTGGGAAGTTGCTGGGTGTAACCCAGGGCAGCAATTCCTCTGGGGATAATGGAGATTTTATTGACGGGATCGGCGGTGGGCACGGTCATGGCCACCAAGGCGTGACCGCTTTCATGGTAGGCCACGATGCGTTTTTCCTTTTCGTTCATCACCCGGTTTTTCTTTTCCAATCCACCAATAAGCCGGTCAATGGCCTCTTGAAATTCAGCCATCCCGACACTTTTCTTGTCGCGGCGGGCTGAAAGCAGGGCTGCCTCGTTGATCAGGTTGGCCAAATCCGCCCCCACGAAGCCGGGGGTTAGAGCCGCTACCTTGGCGAGGTCCACATCAGAGCCAAGCTTCACGTCCTTTACATGAACCTTGAGTATAGCTTCCCGACCGCGCACGTCAGGCCGGTCTATGGCCACATGCCGATCGAAACGTCCTGCCCGCAGAAGGGCCGGATCGAGAATCTCGGGGCGATTTGTGGCAGCCATGATTATTACCCCAACCGTAGCATCGAATCCGTCCATTTCCACCAAGAGTTGATTAAGGGTCTGTTCCCGCTCATCGTGTCCTCCCATGGGGCTCATGCCCCGGGCTTTGCCCAGGGCATCCAATTCATCGACAAAGATGATGCAGGGAGCCTGCTCTTTAGCCTGGGCAAAGAGATCGCGCACTCTTGCAGCGCCCACACCGACGAACATCTCGACAAAATCCGAGCCGCTGATGCTGAAAAAAGGCACTTCCGACTCACCCGCTACGGCCTTGGCCAGTAAAGTCTTGCCCGTGCCCGGCGCGCCAACCAGCAAGACCCCCTTGGGAATTTTCCCCCCGAGACTAGTGAACTTTTCTGGAGTCTTGAGGAATTCGACAATCTCCTGAAGCTCTTGCTTGGCCTCATCAATGCCAGCAACATCTTTGAAAGTTACCCCCACCTCTCGCTCCGCGTAAATTCTCGCCCGGGCTTTCCCCACCGAGAGAACCCCTTGGGGGCCGCCGGCCATGCGGCCAATGAGAAACCTCCAGATAATGATGAAAAAAGCCAGGGGCAGAATCCAGGCCAGGATGCTGGCCAGCCATTTGCTTTCGTAGTGACCGCTGTAGTCGATTTTCTTCTCGTCCAGTAGTTTTACCAATCCTGGGTCATCAACCCTTACGGTAACAAACGGTTGATCCTTGGCCCCTTTACTGTCTTGAGTAAGTATTCCGGTTATTTTCTGAGGTCTTATGGAAAGTTTTTGGACCTTCCCCTCGGCCACGTACTGTTTGAATTCAGAATAGGGGATGGTATTGACCTGTCTCGCCATAAAATAGTCGTGAATCAGGGATAAGGCGAGGAGGGCTATGATAAAGTACCAGAATGAGAAGTGAAACTTGCGACGACCAGGATCTCCCTTAGGGGGAATGTTTTCGAATGAGGACTTCAGTTTATCGAATACACTTTGATCCTCAGATGATGGGCGAGTTGGCTTCTTGGCCATGTTACTCTCCTCTTTGACCATGGAGTAGTGAAGGTAACCAACGTCCATCCAGAAGCACCGATTTCGGACGGAAACCAACTATATCTAATTTACCAAATAAAATTATCCTCTGTAAAATATAAGTACCCTAGGAAATATAGCTATAGTTTCATAGGCCTAAAGACCTTTTTCCCAATCCCTCAGCCAGCACTCCCCATCCCAGGCACCAAATACCAAGGTTCCAGGTGTCAGCAACCAGCTTGCAGCTGGCAGCGGACAGCCGGCAGATGATTTCGAATTTCAAAAAAGAAATATTGGTGTTGTGCCTGCTGACCTCCGACCTCTGACTTCTGACCTCTTACACTATGGTCTATGCTCCATGCTCTATGCTTTAACCCAATCGGAAATCCCTCAATTCTTCTTCATAATCTCCCTGAAGATTATCAATTTCTGCACATCCTGGGTTCCTTCTCCCAGAGACGAGGCCCAGGCATCCATTGGGAACTTGTGCACCGGGTGATCCTGCATCACTGAAGCAGCGCCAAAGAGATCTGCCGCCCAAACCCCAATATGACGGGCGATTTCCACTGTCATGTATTTGGCCATGGAAGCTTCCAAGCGAAAATCTTTGTCCTGGTCTTTAGTCCAGCCAGCTTTCAGGACCAAGAGGCGGGCAGCTTCAATGCGACTAAAAAAGTCGGCAATTTCAAAGGATTTCGCCTGAAAATCTGCGATCTTCTGCCCAAAAATTTCACGTTTACTGGCCCGCTCCAATCCCGCCTCAAAAGCTCCAACCGCTGTGCCCAAGGTTAGTCCGCTTATGGGAATTCTGCTCTGAGTGAAGGTGGCAAGTACCTGGTGCAATCCTTTACCCCGCTTACCAACGAGGCTTGCATCAGGAAGGAAGACATGGTCGAAATGTATCCTGGTTAGGTCAGAAGGGATCCACACCCGTTTGTTTAATTTTTTTCTGGATACCCCAGGCGACGAGAGGTCAACCAGGAACATGGACAATCGCCGATTTCTACTGGCATCAGGGTCAGAGACCGCAGTAATCAGTCCCAGGTCACTGATGGCACCATTGGTGACATAGGCCTTGGTACCATTGAGTACCCAACCACCATCGACTTTTTCAGCCTCCATGCCGATGTTGGCAACATCGCTTCCTGCCTTGTGCTCCGTGTTACCCAGGCAGATCAGGGTTTCTCCTCTAGCGGCCGAGGGCAAGTAATTTTCCTTTTGTTCCTCTGAACCAAAAAGAAAAAGAGGAACCATGCCGAGAGAAATCTGGACCGCGACAGCCACTGCAACGCCCGGCGAGATCTTGGCCAGTTTTTCCATCAGAATGGTTTGTTTGAGGTAGGACTGTTCGACCAACCGTCCATTCTTCCGAGTGAAACCCAGCCAGCCGTCTTGCCCCAAATTATGAAAAAACTCCTTGGGAATGACTTCCTTCTTGTACCAGTCGCCGACGAAGGGTTCCATGCGGTCTCGAAGGAAATCGGTGAATTTGTCTAACTCTTGGACCACCTTTTCTGACATAGCGAAATCCATAAGGCCCTCCAGTTGAGAAAGAATGTGTTTCGTGTACATCAGAAAAATCCAGAATACCCGGAAGAAGTTTTCGGGATTCAGCAATCATCTGTCAATATAAAAATATAATTACCTTCTAGCGTCATAGCCACAATAAATAACCTTTCTCTTGTCATGGCTGATTTTTCCGGGTATTTTCCTGGGTGGTCTAGGTTCTGGGGGCGCTGTGGCGTAAGACCGACTCCAATTAGTCTAGGGACGTTTCAGAAAAACCACAAAGAGCACGAAGAACACAAAGGGTTGGAATTTTAGATTGCAGATTGCAGATTGCGTATTCCTCTAACTTGTAATTCCTCCTCAAGTAAGTCTAAAATCTAAAATCCAAAATCTAAAATATCCTTTGGATACTTTGTGGTGCGAGTCTCGCAGCTGATCTGAGGACGATATATCGTTATAGACCGTGATTCGTGGAAGGGAGAGTTTGGAAGAGGTGATCGTATGAGTGAAGAGATGGAATGCATGTGTCAGCAGTGTGGCGTGTCCATCTACATTCCGGCCGATTTAATATCTCTGGAAGATCCTGACAACCCTGAGGTAAAGATGTTGAGCAGCCTCCACGTGTGTGAGCAATGTGGGGGGCAGCTTGCATTGGTGGGAAAGGCAGGAGGCGAGCCTCACTACAGGCTTAAATAGTGATAGCTAGAAGAAATTTTTCTGGTACAAATAGAAAATTTCCTCCTCTTCATCCCCCTCCAGAAGCCTAGCAGGCCTAATCCCCATTTTGCATAGGTAGCTGGGAGATGTTCCGTAGAGGCGACATATTAAGGGCCTGACAGGGTGAATGGAACACCCCCCTTCTGGCAAGCTTTCATCTAAATATGGGCAGGTGTGACCGCTAGCCTCCCCAAGCTGCATACCGTTATCTCTAAGGAACTTTTTGAGCCGATCGTCCTCTACCTTGGTTCTGGAAGGCACACCGAAATTCTTGCAGCACTCGTAGCACCCTTCGCTGCAAGTGAACTCTGGAATCAGATTATACAAATCCTCAATATCCACTCTCGCTCTCCGGATTCGTACTTCTCGCAAGTTCTATACTTCAGATGTGGGATATGTGGTATGGAATGTGGGGTTACCCAGAGAAGTACCTACCCCATATCTCACATCTCACAGCAAACATCGCTGAATCATCCGATTAGTTGCCCTACAAATAGGTGAGCCAGTGCTGATACTCTTTCTTCGCTCCCCTTACAACCTGGAAGAAGGTGTCCTGGAGTTTTTGAGTTAGAGGCCCGGGAAGTCCCTCTCCGATGGTTCTATGGTCCACCTCCCGGATGGGGGTGATCTCTGCTGCGGTTCCGGTGAAGAAAGCCTCGTCGGCAACGTAGAGATCATCTCGGGAAAGCCTCTCCTCAAGCACGGCGAAGCCGAGATCGCGGGCCAGGGTAATGACACAATGTCGGGTGATTCCCGGCAGGATGGAGTTGAGCGGTGGAGTTCTGAGCACGCCCCTGCGAGCGATGAAGATGTTCTCACCGCTACCCTCGCCAATATACCCTTCCGGATCAAGCATAATCGCCTCATCGTAACCGTCCTTGGTGACTTCGAGCTTGGCCAGGATGGAGTTCACGTAGTTGCCACATGTTTTGGTTTTGGTCATCAAAATGTTGGGGTGATGTCGGGTGAAAGATGAAACCTTGGCCCGAATCCCTTTGGTCATCCCTTCCTCTCCCAGGTAAGCGCCCCAAGGCCAGGTAATGATGGAAACCCGGACGGGGTTGTTCTGAGGATGAAGACCCATCGCCCCATCTCCGATAAAGGCAAGGGGCCTGATATAAGCGGCTTTTTGCTCATTGGTCGTAAGGGTATCCAGAATAGCCTGGGTGATCTCTTTCTGGCTGAATGGGATCTTGATTAACATGGAATGAGCAGAGTGAAAGAAGCGCTCAACATGCTCTGGAAGGCGAAATACTGCGGAGCGCCCGTCTTCGCATGCATAACAGCGAATGCCTTCGAAGATTCCCAATCCATAGTGCAGGGTGTGAGTAAGGATGTGAACGTTAGCATCGTCCCAGTCAACAAACTTACCATCAAGCCAGATCTTTTTAGCCTTCTCCACCATGATTCCCGCTCCCTCCTCCAAAGACTAGGCACTAAGCATTATGCACTAGGCACCAAAGATGAAAACGCGGAATTCGGAATGCGGAACTCGGAATTTTTCGACAGCGCGAGTCCCAATCAGTCTTGTCTTTAATTCCCCCTTCCCCGTTGAAGCGCTTGTGCATAGTTCCTAGCGCCTGGTAATTTTGACCCTAGGATGAGTTTACCTCTTCTGCTGCCTGCTCAGTCCTGCTTTAAAGCTCTCAGTGTTTTTCGGTAGGGTTTGCGGGCGATACCCGCTTCAGTGATGATTCCCTCTATAAAACGGCTGGGAGTTACGTCAAAGGCCGGGTTCCAGGCGGCAATCCCGGCAGGAGCAATGGCCTGGCCAAGACTGTGAGTCACCTCTCTGGGGTCCCTTTCTTCGATAGGGATTTCATCCCCTGCGGGGACAGACAAATCTACGGTCGACAGGGGTGCGGCAACATAAAACGGCACCTTGTTTTCCTTTGCCAGTACAGCGAGAGAATAAGTGCCTATCTTGTTGGCCACGTCTCCATTGGCTGCCACTCTATCAGCACCTACAACAATTAACTGAACCCTGCCCTTACTCATGAGATAACCGGCCATGCTGTCGGTAATCAGAGTGACGGGAATATTGTCCTGCTGAAGTTCCCAGGCAGTTAACCTGCTGCCTTGTAGGAAAGGTCGGGTTTCGTCAGCGAGAACCCTGATATTTTTCCCCGCCTCCCAGGCAGCCCGCACCACCCCGAGGGCGGTGCCATACCCAGCTGCCTGATCAGCGGCAAGGAGTTCATCCGCCTTCTGCCGCAAAAGATCTTTCAGTTCCGGGGCATTCGCCTCGGGGTGTTGTTTCACCACCACCTGCATTGACTTGATAGCCCAGAAAAGATTACTGGCCGTGGGCCTGGCCTTGGCCATTTGCTCACAAATGCGCAAGAAGCGACGTTCAAAGGTAGAACGGTTATTGGTTTCGATTCTGCGGGCACCTAAAGCAAGACCCATGGCGGCGGCCACCCCAATGGCAGGGGCACCGCGAATTACCATCTTGCGAATGGCCTCTATCACCTGGGCGGCACTCTTGCACACCACATAGCTTTCCTTAAAAGGCAGCTTACGCTGGTCTATCATGACCACATAATTATCTTGCCAGGTAATGGTAGGTACCATAGGGTTTCTGCTCCAATTCGAGGTTTCCCGGTTGTTGTTTGGTTAGCCACGGGCAGAGACCCAGTCGTGAGATCTGGGATCTGAGATGTGAGAGGTGAGATACTAAATCACACGAGAAATCTTTAATCTCACATCACAAATCGCACATCCCACATCTGTTAATCAGGAGCACAAACCGCCCCGCTGTGTTTTCAGTGCCTTTGTGGATCCCTGTGAACAACCTGGAATCTATTGATTCAACTTCTTTTTAAGGATTTCATTGACTAACTTGGGATTGGCCTTACCTCGAGTCTGCTTCATAACCTGGCCGACGAAGAACCCCAAGAGTTTTTCTGTTCCCCTGCGGTAATCACTGATCTGGTCGGGATGAGCAGCCAGTACCGCGTCAATGACCTCAGAGAT
>JARRNM010000063.1:0-18625 GCA_037384945.1 Deltaproteobacteria bacterium | reverse complement strand
CCAGCTCTGTTAATGTGCAAAAAACGGTCTAGGAAGTTTTTTAAAATGTCGAAGTGCAGCACAACTGGTGAGCCCTGGGCTGCCGCGGAGATAAAACAGAAACTGTCGTTCCCGCCTCCCTCAAGCCTTCTTGGTTTCTGTGCCCATTGGAACCTTGCAAAGCTGAACAACCCACCTTATGATAAAGATGTTGTGGTTTTTTTGACCGGATTTACCAAGTTGTGATAATTTCTGATAAAAAATCGGCAGGAAGAAGGAGTTCACCATGAGGAGTTATGGTAAGAGCCTGGCACTTGGCTTGGTTGTGATCTTGGCTTTGTGCGCCTTGAGCTCAGTGGTTGGTTATGGAGAAGAAAAAAAGGGCATCGAGGGTTGGGAAATAGACAGCGCCTACAACAAACACTACAATCTTGATGAATGGGACAGCTTTAAGGGCACTGCAGTGGGATTTCAAGAGATCACCCCCCTTCCGGGGATGTCTCCGGGGATAGCGCTCTTGGTCAGAGATTCGGATAGCGATGAACTGGTTACGGTTCACCTCGGCCCCAGATCTTTTGTAAACCCCAACAGCATCTCAATAAGGAAGGGAGATAGGGTGCACGTCAAGGGAGTATGGGGGGAGTTCAGTGGCCACGAGGTATTTATGGCTTCCAAAATCAAAAAGGGTGACTATTATGAATACAAAGTGCGGTTGACCAAGGATGGAACGCCCTTCTGGACTATGAATGCAGAGGAATTGGCCAAGGAGACAAAAGGCAAGTAACCGAGAAAAATTGGCATTGACGAGGGCAGAGTCAGAAATGACTCTGCTTTTTTGTTTTTCAAGATCCAACCAAAAAAACAATACCTTTTCTATATCAGAACCAACACTGAGATTAAGCACACAAGGGAGTTCAACATTTCTGTCATATGTAGCTAACTACTTGAAAACGTTAATTATGATTAGAACTAAGGGTGTTTGGCACTGCTTTTGCTTAATGGTTATTGAATAGCAAGGTCAAACACAGGGTCATTGACACTGACGACCAAGGGCGGGCCCCTGAAATAGTCTCAAAAAGCTTCAGCCATGGGCTAAACTGAGAAATCTGTCGAGTCTGGAAGGTAAAAATGGCGAAAACTTCCTCGAGGAAAAACCCTAAAGATGGCAAAGCACAACAAGTAGCGACAAATAAGCTCGAGTTCCTGCTGGATACCATTGATACCGAGGTAGCTAACCTGGCCGACGTGGTGAATGTGGAGGGTCCCATATTAGATGACAAAACACCCGGGGGCGCTGGAGGAGCAGTTAGCCTCAGCGACGGGGGGGTGGGGCTGGAGAGCCTCGAGCTGGACATGGATTTTTATAAAGAGACAGAGAAGCCCCCAGCCGAGGAAGAATCTGTGGACAAGGGGGCTCAGGCTGCTCTTGAAGCCATGAGTGATGCCGAAGGCGAAGTGGAAGCCATTCTGTCAAAGGAGGGGACAGCTGACGGCCATAAAGTTGGCTCTCCCTCAGCGCCTAAGCGCGAAGAGGTGGATGCTGACTTGGCCAAAGCACTGGACGAACTGCTCGCCACCCGTGAGGTGGATGCATCCAAACTTCTCCAAAAGACGCAAAAACCAAAGATCAGGCAGAGTAAAGAGGTCCAGTCTCAGAAAGTTCAGACAGTCGAAGATCGGCTGCCGGAGGATATCTTCGACGATCTGGACAAGGACCTTGAGCTCGTATTAGAAGGTGCTGCGGCTGAAAACCCGGAAGCTACAGACGGCGAGCTCGAAGCGGATCTCTTGGGCGATGTGGAGATGGATTTCGTCGAAAAGCCCGATGGAGAGGCTGCCGAAGAGGCAGCTATCGAGGCGGGAATTTCCAAAGACCTTTTTGAGACGAGCGAACAAAACATTGCTGTGGAAGAGAAGGTGGAAAAAGGCTCGGCAGCTGTCAACCCAGCTTCCAGCTCCGACACAGAACTGGCGGATTTCCTGAGCAAGAAGATCGAAGGACTGGTAACCCGGCTGGTGGAAGAGCGGTTGTCTGAAATCGCCGAGCGTGTAATCATGGAGAAGATCAATAAAATCTTCAAGTCGATGAAATAGATCCATATCATTTCTGCAGATCCAATCCTCACGGTCAGCAGTGATTCCATTTTGACCGATCTCACCATTTTGTGCTAGGTTGATTCCACTTAAACCGATTACCTACAAGGAGCTCAGCGGGATGGAGGTAGCTAAACGCTTGGCAGTGGCTGCAAAGTTCGTTTTATTTAGTTTTGTTTTCAGTTTACTCGTTTCCTGGACAACCAGCGCGGGTAATGAGTTGATGTCAAACATACAGTCGCAGCCTGGGACCAAAACGACGATAGTCCTACTGCGGCATGCCGGGAAGAGCCCAAATGCCGAGGGAAGCGATCCCCCGCTGACAGTGCGAGGCCGAAAGCGGGCGGCTGCACTGCCGGCAGCTCTCGGCAACATTGGGGTGACTGCTATCTATTGTCCGAACCTGCAGAGAAACATAGAAACTGCCAAACCGCTAGCCGAACACCTAGGGTTGAAGATAAAGATCATTTCCAATCGACGTTTGTTGAATGCCGAGAAACTGGCGAGAGAACTGCTGGATGAGTTTATTGTCAGACACGCCGATGGTGTGGTGGTGTGGGTTGGTAATCGGAGGAACCTGGAGGAGCTCTACAAGCTAGTTGACGGAACAGGCGATCCGCCGACAAAGTACGGCACTATCTGTATTGTAACCATACCGGATATGGCCCCAGCCCGGATCAAGAAGCTGACTTACGGGGAGGATGTGGGTATGTACTAAGGATAAGGATTCATCTCTTCAAAGAGGGGGAAGTCTCCACATCCTTTGACCTCCTAAGAGTGTCATTAATCGAGATCGGTTGAGGATTTCGGCAGGAGGAGAACCAGGGCTGCCAGGCCGATTATGGCGCTTAGAAAAGAGCCCGCTATGATGCCGACTTTGGCCGCATCCAACAGGTTGCTTTTCAAAGCGAGACTGGCAATAAAAATGGCCATGGTAAATCCGATCCCAGCCAAGAAACCGCTTCCCACAATTGCTCCCCAGCTGACTCCCTGAGGTAGCCTGGCAAAACCCAATCTCACCGCCAGCCAGCTGAAGAGGGTAATCCCGGCTGGTTTTCCGATCAACAGTCCTAATAGAACTGTTGTCGCTACAGGATTGGTGAAGTCCGACAGCTGTATCTTAACACCAGCATTGGCGAGGGCAAATAGGGGCATGATGAGGAAGCCTACCCAGGGATGGAGTTCAGTTTCAAATCGCTCAAGGGGAGAAATACTTTTTCTGGCGGCAACTTCCATTTTACGCAGTATGTCATAGCGGTCCGGCGAACCGCTCCAACCCTCGCCGAGGAGGAAATTACACGTATTGCCGGCGATCGTTCCCAAGCGTCCCTCACTTATCCAGGCCTGAGCTGGAGTGAGAAGTCCAAAGATGACTCCGGCAATGGTCGCATGGATACCCGACTCATGAAAGGCGAACCAAACTAAGACCATAAGCAATAAATATACAGCCAGATTGCGGACGCCTACCTCCATCAGGCCAATTATTATTCCTATACCAACGACTCCAAGAATCAGCGCTGTCAGATTTAGGCTCTCCGTGTAGCCGACAGCAATCACCACAATGGCTCCAATGTCGTCGGCTATGGCTAGTGAGAGGAGCATAACCCGGAGACTGCTGGGGATGCGCGACCCCAAAACCGTAAGACAACCTACCACGAAAGCGATATCAGTTGCCATGGGAATGCCCCAGCCTCGCTCCCCTGGAGTTCCGTGGAGAAGGGAGAAATATATACAGGCTGGAACCACCATCCCGCCAATCGCTGCGGCAAGAGGGAGTGCCGCCTGTCTCAGGTCCTGAAGTTCTCCCATGACCAGCTCCCGTTTAACCTCCAGCCCGATGACGAACAAAAAGACCGCCATCAAACCATCGTTTATCCAGTGTTGGAGTGAATATAACATCTGGAAAGAGCCGATCCTGAATCCAACTGGCGTTTTCCACAAGGCCAGGAAGCGTTCTGACCAGGGAGAATTGGCAAGAATCAGGGCGGTGAAAGTAACCACTATTAGCACTATGCCGCTTGAGGCCTCAACGTGCATGAAGCGTTTGAGTGGCTCAATTATCTCGTCAATTGGTTCTTTGGGAAAACCGGATAGTTCAGTTGAGCTTCCTGCGCTCTCTGCCATAACCTCTCCCTCTCTCAAACCACACTTACAATCATTAAGTCACCAGCCAGTTGGTCAAACCACTATCCAGAGAGCCATCCCAGTGGAGTTCTGCAAGACTTTGCTGGAGACACTGCCCATGAAAAATTCTTGCACCCCGGAGATACCCCTCCGTCCCATGACAATAGTACCGTATTGGTTATTCCGGGCTTCCTCCAATATGTCGCTGGCTGCGCTTCTGCTTCCGTCTATAATCTTTTTGCTGATTTGTGACTCGCTAATTCCTGCTTTTACAAGCATTTCCTCGGCTTTTGTCATAAACGGTTCTATTTCTTGGCCGACCCTGGTTTTCCAGAGGCCCTCCAGCTCCGGAGTCTCATCCAGCACCTCTTGAGGGACAAAACGTCGCAAATGCCTCATGGTGTGAAAAAGCGTCACCGGGCAGTCGGTTCCGGAAAGCATGAATCCGGCATGGTCCACTGCCCTGAGGGCATTTTCCGAACTGTCAATAGCGATTAATACTCGTTTTGACTTCACCTGACCCTGCACTATCCAAACCGGACACACCCGGCAGTACTCCAAGAGTTTGCTTGAGACCTCACCCATGAAAAAGGCCTCGAGCCGACTCCGGCCCCGGCTGGCGATGAGCACGGCATCCGCTCGTTTGCTTTCCACATACTGGCAAATATCCTGAGCAATACCCGACTCCTTTTTCTTATAGATAGTCCGCACCCGCTCCCCATCGAAACCTTTGTCGGTGAGAAAGTTTTTGGCCTGGGTGAGGATTTTTTCGGCCATACGAATGCTTTTATTTTGAATAGTTTTCAACTTGGTGGCAGTTTCACGGTCCATGAAACGGTTGTCTGTCAGAAGGGGAGGAAGGCTGGGAAGGACATATTTAAGAGTCAGTTCCAGATTGTGGCGGTTTCCATAAACAAGATGAAGGTAGTCCAGGGATTTCAGTGCATTCTCAGAACCATCCACAGGTATGACCACCATTTTGGTCAAATCGGCCATGATCTCTCCTTCCGATCAATTCAGGTTATCTAAGCGCAAATGTTGGGCTTGTTGGGGGGACACTCAGCGCCATGCCTTTATGCTTGGGCAGAAGGCTCCTCAAATCAGGTCTGCAAGTATAGTCAAAGCTGACCTGAAGGTTCAAGGCAAAAAGATTTTAGGTGCTTCCTATTTCTCTTTTAGGATTTGCCCATTTATTAAAGAAACTATCAGGAAGGGCTAGGTTAACCAACATAGGAGCAAATTGGACTAGGGGGAAGGAGCCTGTCTAGGGATGAACAACATTCCAGTTGTTATCAGCGGTTCAAGCGAGCGACTCAAAGGGCCAGTGGACAGAAAACACCTTAAATACGGACATAAACTTTGCTTCACAATTTTCACACAGGTAGTGCCTACTTCCAGGCAGCAATCGCATCCAGAAGCTGCGTCTTATTCGATGTCGGGCAATATTCCTGCATTGAGGGCAGGATTTTCCACGAACGAAGATAGTCATCATAGTGTCCTCCGCCAGCGGACGTTTGAGGTTGAATGCAAAGTAATCCTCCGTGCGGAACCAATCACTTGAGGGGGGGCAACGGTTTGCCACAGACAGGGCACTCCTTTTCAATCGATCTAATCATTAGTTTTACCTTACAATGGGTGCATACCACCTCGCAGAGTTCTATTTTCTTTCCCTCGGGCATGATGAAAAACGATTCCGCCGCCGAAAAACTATAATCGGCAGTAATTTCTGCTGGTTAATACGGTAAACTACTTAGAGGCACAAATCATACCAATCAGTTTTATTTAAATTTATCCAATGATCATATATAGTTATTTTGACAGAACCAGATAGAATCCCGCTAATACAGGGTACGAAAGTTCTCAAAATAGGAAAAGAAATGCCACTATTACTTACAAGGTGGGGGAGGTTTCGGGAGGCATGGGCGACCCGGAGTGAGGGGGCTAAAGGGTTCCGCTGCTGGAGACGTCAATGAAATAAATCTGATTCTCCTTCAGGATGGGGTCCGGGCGTATCAGGATGATGCTGGGAGACAGAAGGGTTTCTGCAGAGCTGGCGACCACGGCCGAGTCATTTTCTACTCTAACACTCGGATAGGAAGCATAGTGGATTATCTCAAAGTTTTGTTTGTACTCGCAGTCTTTCTCCGGCAAAGGACATTCCAAGATGAGAACTCTCAATTCCCCAAGGATGGTAGTGCACCGCTGACATTTTGGGTCTTCCTCAATTCCTTCAATTCCCCGTCTCTTGCCTGCAGGGTGACGAGGACCCTCGAACTTTCTGCGATCTTCACCACTTCTTCTATCTTCAAACTTGCGTCTATCCTTAATCTTACGCCGGTCACCACCACTGCGCCGCTCGTTCCCTCTCCTACGATCAGCACTGCGAAGTTTCACTAGAAGACCCCCCCTTCACTCCATCATCATTCAAGTTGGCTATATTGCATCAGGGAAGTATGTAAAAAGTACCTTGTATTTTCAACATATTTTTTCGACAAAATAACAAGGCGGGGAAAATGGTTAGAGCATAAGGGGCAGGAAGGATCGGGATAAAACTCCATTTCAAGCTACAATTAACTCCCCTCGCCAGGTGGAGAAGGGAGTTGGATTTCTCTTTAGTTGGTTGCCGGTTGGGGGCTTTTACCGTGTGAGGCGAAGCAATCAGAGATGGGGTACGCTTTATCGCATAGCCAACAGTGCACGTTATTTTCGTTGGAGACCCAAGAAATCTGCCTGTGACCCACCGGACACTGTCTGGGATGTTCAAAGTGGAATCTAGAGGTAACACTGCCGAGGAGCCTCTCACGGATGCGCAAAGTCATAGTTTCCTCCCTATCCAGTTTAGGTGATGGTTTGGGATTAAAACCGGTAGTTGTCAGCGAGGGCAGGGCAGATGGGAAGACCGCGAGGGCTGTGAAAAACACAAGGAATAGAAAGGCTTGAAAGCGCAGCAAAGGGACTTTAACACAAACAGGGTGGATTTTGTCAAGGGGAAAACAAGGGTGGGTCGGCAGTAGACTCTTTAAAGATAGGAAGAAAACACCTTGTGGAGAAAGTGGCGGGCACTGCTGGGAATTTGGGTGAAGTGGACTCCCATGCCACTGGGCAATGCACGTTTAGACTCCCGGTGGCGGCTTTTCCAGGCCACTTCAGCGGAAACCACCAAAAGGCCCTCATAGTTGGGAGGCTGGATAAGCAAACGGAACGATTTATCCTGAATTGGATCGGATAGAAAATGAATAAAGGCACCGCCGAGACTGATATTTTTTGTTTCTCCCCTGATGATACACTTTGGGGTCAACAAAAAAACAGGCCAGCTAACATCGGCGCGGGAGTATTGGCGTTTCTTCTGACGAACAGGCATGTTTCTCTTCCAGTATCAATTCTCCCTAGTCCCTTTAATAAGGAGAAATTTTGCAGAGCCGTCAGCCTGGAAGTCCCTTGTTAGCCCACACTTCTCCGGACTCCGAAGAAAAAAGGCAATGTCTACCACTATTGTGCGCCGCTTATTGCTGAAAGATATTATTCTGGATATTTATTAGGAGTGCTCGGTTTGTAATTTCACACCCTACCACAGGTGAACCGGTTGTTGTCAATCGGGAAAACCACCATTTTGCAGATTATAGAAATAGGAGGTGTCAGAGACCCCCGATTCGGTCGGATAGGATTCCGACCGAAAGAGCAAAATTTTCTGAACGGTTCCATTTGTAGATGACATGGTAGTTGTTATAGACGAGAAAAGCGCGGCCTGTAGGACCCTCAGGCTGCACAATGGATGAGAGCGAATCTGGCAAGAAGAAATCGCTGCCGTTTGCAGTACTTACCCCCAGTGCCAGCCAGTCACGGGCACGTCTTGCTTCCTTTAGCTTGGCGGGTGAGAGATCGGCGCCCTCGGGTAAAAGCACCTGCTGCCCCCAAGTCTGCCCCCTTATCCACCCGGACTGGGACAGGTAATTAGCAGCTGAGGCGAACACGTCTTCTTCACTTTCCCAGATGTCAATCCGTCCGTCTCCGTCGAAATCTACAGCGAAGAGACGAAAAGTAGAAGGCATAAACTGTAACTGCCCCATGGCTCCTGCCCAAGATCCCTTCATCCGTGCAAGAGAAATATGGCCTTCATCGAGAATACGCAGAGCGTGAAAAAGTTCCTTTCTGAAAAAGGAACTGCGCCGCCCGTCATAAACTAGAGACACAAGTGAGTCTATTACAGGAAAGGATCCAGTAGCTCGGCCGAAATCGGTTTCTGCTCCCCAGAGAGCTACAAGGATTCTGGGTTGCACTCCGTAGACTTTAGCAATTTTTGCCAAGAGCCTGCGTGAATCGTTAAGCCTTTTACGTCCCCTGGCTATGCGATCCTCAGATAAGACTCGGCCGAGGTATTGATCAAAGGTTAATTTGGCCTCAGGCTGATTACTATCAAGTTCTATCACTCCAGAGACGGGCTCGAGCTCCTCAAGAGCACTATCCAATGTTTTTTGCTGAATACCACTTCCCAATGCTTCCTGCCTCAATAACGAAAGGTGAGCCCTCAGGCTCTTCTGGCCAACGTCAGCCGCGGAAACAGAAGAGTTGGCAAGACCAAGACTGAGACTAATGATGACAATTGTTAGAAGTGGAGAGATGAGCTTGAAATTTAATCTCATTTAGACTTCCCCAAAAGGAGTGACAGTTGTGGGTTACACAAGTATCGTGCCAAATCATATTTTTGTAAATTATACTGTAAATCCAAATACTTCTAGAAATAGACCTTAAAAATCACCTCAGATGCTTTGGGTAACTAAGGTTATAAAAATGGTAGGAAAGTACCCTTGTGGATTGCGGAATGAGGGAAGCATAGGCCATTGTCGTTATCCGTCATTAGTTCTTCGTCATTCGGGAAATTTGTCTCGGTCAGCTGTTTTATAGTTTTCTACGATTTGTACGATTTCTACGACTTTTACGATCTTAATGGTTATGGTTTTGACGATTTGACCAGTTGACAAATTGACCGATGTACTGAGGGTAAACGGCTGATATTTTGCGTACAACGTATAACGAGTAACGAATAACGGATAACGGCACTGCCCGCTGACCTCCGACCTCTGCTCTCTGATTTCTAGGCCCGACGGGCAGAAACTAACAAATTTTTCAGTCAACCAGAGGCTATGCGCTATGGGCTTAGCGCTTTGACTCATGGGGGTGACTCAAGGTCAAACCTGCTGTGCCAGGATTCTTTACTGGAACCGTTCTTCTTTCCAGGGATCTGCAGAGTTGCTGTATCCCCCTCTCTCCCAGTAACCGGGCTCATCCTGAGCTGCAAATTTGATTCCTTCAAGCCACTTGGCACTCTTGTAGAAATAGAGGTCGGGCACCAAGGCTCGCACGGGAGCTCCGTGGGGTCCGGGTAAACTTTTGCCAAAAAAACTGTGAGCCAAAATCACGTTATTTTTTCGGGCCTCAACCAGGGGAATATTGCTGGTATAGCCAGCCGCTGCTTCAAAGATAACGAAACGGGCATCCCCTCTAAGCTCGACCAAATCCATGATTGTGCTTAGCCTGACCCCGCTCCATTCGGAATCCAGTAGGGTCCAACCGGTAACACAGTGAACGTCGCAGGTGAGTTCTATTTGGTTCAGCTGGATTAGTTGTTGAAAGGTCAGGGTAGTAGGTTTTTCCACTTCACCATGAATTTTGAGCTGCCAGTCCTGAGGATTAGCATTGCCCTGGATGCCGCCCATCTCATAGAGTCTTTTTACTGCCTGCTGGCCAGGAGGAATACGGGGTCTACCATCAGGTCTGATCTGGGCTGCGTGGGCAACATTTTCTTGGGCAAGGAGTTTAACAAATACCCCCGGCAGGCCGATGCTAACCAGCGAGCCGCCAGTTTTGGCCAAAAAGGCGCGCCTCGAAAGCTTCTTTGATCCTAGCATAATTGAATTCCATTTAAGCAGTAAGCGTCGTTCTGTATTTTAACCGACTGCTGCGGGTACTTCCATATTGAAGTGTTCAGGAGTTTCACCAAAAATATTTTAGAAATATATCGCGGACATTCCATGAATTCGCGCCTCGGCGTGACTGCGACCCCGGATATGGCCGTCCTTCTCTCCGAGCCGGAAGCCTGGCGTTCTCGGGCGTCCCTTCGGCAGGCTCCCCGCGACTGCGCTCGGGACAGGCAGGACAAGCTCACCCTGCGACGTACCGTTCAGGTACGTCTCGGAACCAATCCCGCGGCAGCGCGGGACGGTTGTCAGGTGGCACGCCCATCTCCCTGGTCTCGCGACGGTAATTCATGAAATGTCCGGGATAGGCCAAGGGGAAGCTACTCCACAACGCGCATGATTCGCGCCATCAATTGGCAGGATTCCTTTTTAGTGAGTACCATATCTTCATGCAGGCCCTGTCAAGGCTGAGAGAGTGAAGATCGGTTGCTCAGATGCTCGTTGTTTCGCAGCTTCCCCTTTCGGCCTTTGTTGATGTCTCTTCCTCACGAGAAGGTGACAGGGGGAGCTCTGCAGAAGAGCTTTCCCTGTCTTAGGGCAAAGGCGGCTGGCCACAGCTGGGCTAGAAGTGACCAGACCGTGAGCCCCTGGCCTCCGGCCCGTAGGGAACGACAGAAGGGACATCAGCAGGGGTATTTTCATTTACTCACCAAGGCCAACTGGCTACTGAACAGAGGTTACAAGAATGGTCCAGTTATTTCTGGGGAAACTCCTGATGAAGTGTTAGGGTTTTAGCACCGGACGAGAATGGTGCAAGGGAAGTTCGCAGAGAGAGAGTGAGGTACAGTCAGGAAGCTAATATTTTGTCTCCGGATCATAGAGAAGAGACAATTTCTGGCGATGAAGGCGAATCTTTGACAGACGGCGGACAATTTCTCTCTGCATTACTGGTTTTTCCGCCCCGAAGCACTGGTAATGCAAATCACACATAAACCAGGTACAAATGTAAGGCCTATGGATGCGACAGAGAGCACAACCTTGCCCGGTTAGATAGAGGCAGGGATCGCCGCTTTTGGCGCGTGTTTGGCTGCGCGGAATTGATGTGGCCAGGGAGTGTAAATAAAGAAGATCTGCTCGGTCAAAAAAGATATTGGTTGCCTGGCAGCAGGGATTCTGGCAACTGTGATAACTGGCCTCTACGTATCGTTGAAAAACCGGATCGAGCCACTCCAAGTTCTCTCTAATAATTCGAGCCCAAGACCGTGCAGAGCGGCAGATCTCATTGCTGCGCTCTAACCAGGCGGCGATAATTTTATTGCACTGCTGCCAGTGCAGGGGCGAAAGGGGGCGCCTGATCTCTTCATCTGCAAGTAACCGATCTGCTTCATTCCTCCGAGGCATCGTCTTCGCCGGCCAAACCGTACTTGGCAAGACGGTAACGAAAGGACCGAAAGCTTATACCAAGCAGTTCAGCTGCCTTCTGTTTGGCGCCACGGGTTCTGTCGAGTGCCTGTTGAAGCAAATTCTGCTCTAGGTGTCCCAGGACATTGTCTAAATCGATCCCCTCCTGGGGCAGCGTGAGGGTCACGGTGTCAGATCTAGGTCTGACCTGGGTTTGCTTGAAGCTAGACAAGGTAAGGCTGTCGGGCAGGACTATGTTGGAAGACTCCAGGGCGACACTCCGCTCAATGATATTTTCCAATTCGCGGATATTCCCGGGAAAGTTGTAGCTCTTAAGGATGTCCAGGGCAAAAGAAGAGATCTTTCTAATGTCTTTGCCCATTTCTCGGCTGTACTTCTCAAGAAAATACTGGGCCAAGAGGGGAATCTCATCGGGGCGCTCCCTCAAAGGTGGCATGTGTATGTTTATCACGTTCAGGCGGTAGTAAAGATCTTCGCGGAATTTTCCCTCCATCACATCACGTTCAAGATCGCGGTTAGTGGCGCTGATAATCCGAGCATCTACACTTATCTCCTCACTGCCTCCAACCATCTTGAAAGTTTTTTCCTGGACTGCCCTTAAGAGCTTGACCTGGACCGGTGGAGAAAGCTCGGCAATCTCGTCTAGAAAAAGGGTTCCCCCGTGGGCTGCCTCAAAAAGGCCACTTCGGGTTGCGAGTGCACCGGTAAACGACCCCTTTCTATGACCGAAGAGCTCACTTTCCATCAAGGTTTCAGGCACGCTACCACAATTAACCGTAACGAACGGTTGGTCCTTTCGAGGGCTCTCGCGATGGATCGCCTTGGCGATCAACTCCTTGCCGGTACCCGACTCCCCGGTGATAAGAACATTACTGGTGGCAGCAGCAACGCGGGGAAGGAGTTCCAAGATCTTTTTGATTTCCGGGCTGTCGCCCACGATGCCGTGGTAGTTGACGCCAGCGCCGGCATCCCGCCCTTCCATTTCCTGGGATTCTTGGGCTTCGGCGGTCTCCAGTGCATCTCGGATAACGGCCTTGATTTCTCTCACTTTAAAGGGTTTGGGCAGGTAGTCATAGGCACCCCATTTCATGGCCTCGACGGCGGTGGAAGTGCTGGCGTAAGCAGAGATCATAATTACAATCGTATTCGGATGGAGTTCTTTACATTTTTTCAATACCTCAAGACCGTCAATCTCCTTCATCCGGATATCGGTGATCACCAGATCGAAGTCACTTTTCTTGAGAAGATCAATGGCCTCACCACCGCTTGCCGCGGTAGCCACCTGGTAACCCTCTTTGTTCAGCATGATTTCCAGAAACTCTCTCATGCTGTTTTCGTCGTCCACGACAAGGATGCTGGCCATGGTGGTTCAGTCTCCGGTTATGGCATCGCGATTTCTGATGCAGGATACGGAAATCAGCGAAAATTTTTCCGGTATGGATGTGAGATGTGAAATAGGGGATGAAAAATGCAGGGCAGGCAATCTTCAGTAGATCAACATCTCACCTCTCACATCGACTTTGAGATTGCGCCTCCGGGATCCGGTCCTGGTTGCCCTTGGTCTTCATTGCAAGAATAGTACCTAACCGTTCAGACTCTATTTTCTAAAGATTACCTTGCCATCTCGAAGAACCATGACCGCGTATCCCTTTAGTTTCCAGCCGTGAAAAGGGGAATTTCTGCTCTTGGAGCGGAACAGGTTGACGTCGACGGTGAACTCGCGGCGGGGATCGATAAGAGTGATGTCGGCCTGAAGGCCCGGAGAAAGCAGGCCCAGTTCAATCCCGAGAACCCTGGCAGGATTGCAAGTTAGTTTGCTCAAGGCCTCCAGAGGGCTCAAAATTCCCTGTTCCACCAGCCTGAGAGTCAATGGCAAGGCGGTTTCCAGACCGATCATCCCAAAAGCTGCATAGTCGAATTCCACATCCTTCTCTATGGTGCTATGGGGGGCATGATCGGTGGCGATGGCGTCGATGGTGCCGTCGGCTAGACCCTGGTGAATTGCGGCTAGATCCTTGGAAGAGCGAATTGGTGGGTTTACCTTCAGGTTGGTATCAAAATTTTCGAGTGCCTCGTCAGTGAGGGTGAAATGATGGGGGGTGGCCTCGGCAGTTACCTTTACGCCGCGCGCTTTGAACTGCCTGACAAGTTCCACTGATCCACCACTGGACAAATGGGCGATGTGCAGCCGCCCACCTGTGAGCTCCGCCAGGCTACAGTCGCGGAATACCATTACGTCCTCAGCCGCACTGGGTATTTCCCTGAGGCCAAGGCGGGTGGAAACCAACCCTTCGTTCATCACACCATCAGCCGCCAGGTTGCGGTCTTCAGCGTGGCTGATCACCGGCAGATTGAAAACCTGGGCATATTCCAGAGCTCTCCTCATGAGTTGACTGTTCATCACCGCTTGGCCATCATCGCTGACCGCCACAACTCCCGCTTCTTTCAACTCGGCGTATTCTGCCAGCAGTTCGCCTCCCTGCCCCTGGCTGATAGCCCCCACTGGACATACACGGACAAGATCAGCCTCAGCGGCACGACGGAGGATAAAATCCGTAACCGCGGAGTTATCATTGACCGGTTTGGTGTTGGGCATGGAGCAGATAGTGGTAAAACCGCCGGCAGCTGCGGCTCGACTGCCGGTGAGAATGGTTTCCTTGTACTCTTCGCCGGGTTCCCGTAGATGGGTGTGGAGATCAATGAGTCCCGGCACCACCCATAGGCCGACCGCTTCTATGATCTCAGTGGAGGCATGGGCTTCAGCGTCAAGAGAACCTGGGGGACCCATACTCCTGATAATGCTTCCCTCAACGAGGATGTCATGAAAGTCATCCAAACCATTTGCCGGGTCCAAGACCCGGCCACCCCGGATGAGCTTACTCATCCTTTTCTCCTCCTACGAGTAAATAGAGCAGAGCCATACGGATGGCGACACCGTTAGTTACCTGATTCAAGATCACGGAATAGGGTCCGTCCGCAACAGAGGGACTAATCTCGACGCCCCGGTTAATCGGGCCGGGATGCATAATGAGTACGTCTGGTTTAGCCTTGGAAAGTTTCTCTTCGGTCAAGCCAAAGATTTTAGAATACTCTCTTAAGCTGGGAAGAAGCATCTTGCCCTGCCGCTCCATCTGTATCCTGAGCATCATGATTACATCTGCCTCAGGGATGACCTCCTCGGGATGGTTGTAAACCTCCACACCCAACTTGTCCAGGTCGCGGGGAATCATGGTCTTGGGGCCGGCTACCAAGACTCGAGCTCCCATCTTGGTCAAGGCCCAGATGTTGGAACGTGCTACCCTGCTGTGGGCAATATCTCCGATGATGGCAACGGTTTGTCCCGATATGGTCCCCTTGTTGTCCCTTATGGTGAGAAGATCGAGAAGCGCCTGGGTAGGATGCTCATGCATGCCGTCGCCGGCATTGACCACCGCTGCCTCCACTCGTCTGGCTAACATGTGGGGAGCCCCGGCTGCAGAATGGCGGAGAACTATGACGTCCGGGTTCATTGCCTCCAGGTTTTTGGCGGTGTCGAGCAAGCTTTCACCTTTGACAATGCTGCTGGTGGAGGCGGAGATGTTGAAAGTGTCAGCGCTCAGCCGTTTTGCGGCAATCTCGAATGAGGTGCGGGTTCTGGTGCTGGGCTCATAGAAGAGATGAACCACGGTTCTGCCCCTTAAGGTGGGGACTTTTTTGATGGCTCGGGTTGAGATTTCCTTGAAGGTCTCCGCCGTTTCCAGGATAACTTCTATCTCCTCAGGCTCGAGCTGTTTTATGCCTAACAAATCTTTTTTGCGGAACTGCATAGACTGCTTCCTCGGGGGATGGGCGGCAACCAAAACGAGGGAGATGCAGCCCGAAACAGTGGTAGTTGCAGGACGGGAGGGGGTTAATTCTCAGCAGGCTAATTTATCCCATTTGACCTTCCATTGCAAGATTAATTCGCACAGGGAGTTATCCTAATTTTGTTTTTTGGATTTACCCAGGGGCTGTGGAAAGCCCTGTTTCACGGGTGATAGGATAGTATGAGCTCAGAATTCCCGCCACAAAGAACACATAGAACACAGAGTGATGGAATGCTAAAATCGCACCCACCCTCTGTGTCCTTGGTGATCCTTGTGGTTTAATCCCCTTATTCTTCCCTATGGACACGAGTTCAGCCGGTTTAGCCAGTCATCTCGCCAAATTGGCCGATCAATAGAACCGCCTAGGCAACCAACAGAATAGTAGGTATTTTAGGTCGATCCAATGGATAACAAAGGACTGAGCAAGGAATAAAAAATGGGTTTGACTTCCAGGGGGGGCTCCATTATTATTGAGCACCCTTCACGCGGAGTGGTTTCCTCTGTGGCAGGTAAGTTGCAGTTGGGCCTGCTCTTCCTACGTGATAAAATTTGGATAATAAAGAAGAGACCAAAGCAATGCAAGGAGAGACCATGGACCTCCAGCAAAGCGTAGAATCCCCAGCGCTCACTGAAAACGCGCTGGTGGTGTTGAAGAAGCGTTATCTAAAAAAGAACGAGTACGGTGAGGTGGTGGAAACGGCCGAGGAGATGTTCCACAGGGTAGCCAACACCGTGGCCGAGGCCGAGTTGATTTACCATCCCCAGGCTGATGTAGCTGGGGTGGCGGAGAGGTTCTATGGTTTGATGAGCCGTTTGGAACTAGTGCCCAACTCACCCACGTTGATGAATGCAGGTAGGGAGTTGGGACAACTTTCTGCTTGTTTTGTCTTGCCGGTTGATGATTCCATCGAATCCATCTTCGAGGCCATCAAGCACACCGCTATGATCCACAAGAGCGGAGGGGGGACCGGTTTCTCCTTTTCTCGGGTTCGGCCCGAAAACGACAAAGTTCTATCGACCCAGGGAGTTTCGAGCGGCCCCATTAGTTTTATGACTGTTTTCGATGTGGCCACCGAGACCATAAAACAGGGAGGAACCCGCCGGGGTGCCAACATGGGAATCCTCCGGGTGGATCACCCTGATGCAGAGGCATTTATCACGGCAAAAACCGACAATGACAAATTGAATAATTTCAATATCTCTGTGGCAGTGACCGATAAGTTCATGCAAGCCGTGGAGGAGGACGGTGAATACGATCTGATCAACCCCCGCACCGGAGAGAGAGACAAACGACTCCGGGCGAGTGAAGTATTTGAAAAAATTATTGATTCTGCTTGGAGAAACGGAGAGCCCGGGATAATTTTTCTCGACTCCATTAACCGCGACAATCCCACACCCCACATAGGTGAGATCGAATCGACCAATCCGTGCGGCGAGCAACCGCTGCTCCCTTATGAGTCCTGCAACTTGGGATCTATTAACCTCACCAAAGTGGTGAAAAATGGCCAGATAGATCTGGAAAAGCTCAAAGAGGTTGTTTGGACAAGTGTCCATTTCCTGGACAATGTTATTGATGTAAATCGTTATCCCTTGCCCCAGATCGAGGAGAGGACCAAGGCTAATCGCAAAATCGGTCTAGGAGTGATGGGATTTGCCGACATGCTGATTTCTCTCGGAATTCCTTACAACTCCGAGGAAGCCATCGACATGGCCGGGGAGGTAATGTCCTTCATTCAGAAGGAATCCAAGGCTGCTTCGGCGGAACTTGCAAGGGAACGCGGGAATTTTCCCAATTATCCTGGCTCCATGTATGATAACCCGGATACAGCTTACATGCGCAATGCTACCACCACTACCATTGCCCCAACGGGAACAATAAGTATCATTGCCGGTACTTCCAGTGGGATTGAGCCCATTTTTGCCGTGAGCTTTTTGCGTAAAGTGCTGGACGGTCAGGAGTTACTGGAGGTGCATCCGATTTTCCGCAAGATCTCCAAGGAAAAAGGCTTCTACAGCGAAGATCTGATGAAGGTCATCGCTGAGAAAGGGACAATCCAGGAAGTCGAAGGAATCCCCGAGGAGGTAAAACGTCTCTTTGTCACCGCCCATGACATCAACCCTGAGTGGCACATTCGCATCCAGGGCGGTTTTCAACAATACACAGATAATGCGGTGAGCAAGACCATCAACTTCCCCTTTACTGCTACAAGAGAAGACGTGCGCAAGGCCTATCTGCTCGCTTATAACCTCGGGTGCAAAGGGTTGACCATTTATCGTGACGGAAGCAGAGACCAGCAGGTGCTTAATATTCAGCGGAAGCCCACCGAACCGCCGAAGGTTGCCCCGCGGGCGCGACCCGAGCGGACCTATGGCGTAACCCAGCGAATGAATACAGGTTGCGGTAAACTCTATGTGACTCTCAACAATGATGACTTAGGACCCTGCGAGGTCTTCGCCCAGATGGGCAAGGCCGGCGGCTGCGCCAATTCGCAGATCGAGGCCACCGGCCGGTTAATCTCCTTGGCCCTGCGTTCAGGAGTCAAGCCGACATCCATCCTAAAGCAGCTCATGGGAATTCGCTGCCCCTCACCCGTCTGGCAAGAGGGAGAAATGGTGCTCAGTTGTTCGGATGCCATTGCCAGGGTATTGAACGAATATTGTCAGAGTGGATTCAGCCACATGGTAGCTGAGATGGGTGCTTGTCCTGACTGTGGTGCCTCGGTGGAACACGAGGGTGGTTGCATTGTCTGTCGCTCTTGTGGTTTCTCGAGGTGCGGATAAAAGGCGCAAAGGTTAAACCGTTTGCGCACGAGACGGGCAAGACGGGAAGTCTGGCGAGACGAGCAAACGATTCTCAACCCGTCTCGCTCGACCTCTCGTCTCGCCCATCTTGCCTGAGAACATGCTCCATCCCTGGGATCTCACTCCTAAAGAAGCCATAGCCCTTCAGAAACGATTGGCTTCTCAAGTCGTATTAAAACCCCTACCTGAGAGAATCACGGTGATCGCCGGGGCCGATGTGGGTTATTCTAGGCGCTACAAGGCGGCTGTGGCGGCATTGGCCACTTACACCTACCCAGGTCTAGAGTGCAGGGAGCTTGTCCAATTTAGTGGTGATATTGCTTATCCCTATATTCCCGGACTTCTATCTTTTAGAGAACTGCCCCTGCTTCTAGAAACATTTCAACTCCTGCGGGAACAGCCTGAGGTAGTATTATGTGACGGTCAAGGGATTGCTCACCCCAG
>JARRNM010000062.1:0-26143 GCA_037384945.1 Deltaproteobacteria bacterium | reverse complement strand
AGATCAGACGTCAGAGGCCGGAGGCCGGAAGACAGCTAGCAACTGGCAGGAAGCAGCGGGCAGCAAGAGGTCAGAAGTCGGAGATCAGAGGACAGATGACAGCTGGCATGTCGTTATTCGGCAAATTTGACTCAGTGAGCTGTACTGACGAATTCTACGACTTTTACGATTTTTACGGCTTCAACGATTTCAACGGTTTGAACGACTTGAACGGTTTGAACGCCTTTCCTGTGAGCTGAGAGCTGAATTGACGCCCGACATCCCGTCTCGCCCGACCTCCAGTCTCGCCACGTTCTAATAGGCAAGTTTGCCCAATGACTTGAGAATGAGGGTTACCCCCATGGCGAACATACCGGTGAGACCCATGCCGCAGGAAAATCCCGCCAAGAGAACAGGGGCGTACTGGCGCCACATTGCACCGTAGCGTTTGAGGAAAAGAAAGCGTCCCAAGCAAGCTCCCACCACCTCCAGGATCATGCCATGGGGAGTAGACTGACCCAAACCACGAACCACTCCGTACACCAGGAGCACCGGTAAGCCCAAGATGTTCAGGATGATATAGGTCACCAGGCCGAAGCCCAGGCCACTCAAAACGTAACTTCCTTTCAATGCCTGGAAGAAAAGGGAATTCCCTTCCAGAGTCGAAGTTTGCAAGAGCAAGGTATTTAAGGCGTGCAGATGCCAAAGTTCCTGGGCATAGGGATAGCTACTGGAGGGTATAGGGGCCAACCGCCAGATGAACTGCGAAAAAAGAAGGCTTGCCACCATGACCACCGGAAAAACCACAAGCTCAGCCTTGATAATACCCCGGATGCTTGTCCCGGTAAGTTCTATCTTGCGAAATTGCACAGTGGCCTCCCCATAATTGTGGATGGGGATAGGAGCATACCAGATCTCAATTCCCTGGTAGCCAAAGAATTTGGCCCCTGCAATAAAGCTCGCCTCTCGCACCAGGGGTAAACTGACGAACTGACCGGCGATGCCCTCCATGCGAGCGGTAATGTAAGAGATAACCGGCGTATAGATGAAGCCGTAGCCGAGAAAAAAATACCAGGGAAATTTGGGAACCAGCCAAACACATAGGCCCGTATAGGCCAGGGTGGAGCAAACATAGATGGCTATGGAAATCCAAAAATTGAAATCACCCCTTCCGGGTGGAGGCTTAAAGAGTTCTTTAAAGCTAGCCCGTTGAGATCCACCGCTGTTCCAAAAAGAGCGCACAACATACCATACGCCTATCAGGCCGATGGCGAGTCCCAGGCCAATACTAAAGCTCATATAGAAATCGAAGTTGTTGGCGAAAACGGTATCAACCGTCCCCATTCCCGGACGCCAGCGATGGAGTATCCCATGTTTGTAGAGGATAGGATTGGCCACCACCGTGATTATCAATCCCAGCAAACCACCCATTACCGCCCAAAATGGTAAGACCATACCAATGAATATGAGTCCAAGGTCGAGCTGCAGGCCAGTGGCCACTGCCGGCAATACATTTTCAGTGTGGCGGGTAAAATCGATCCAAGGTATGGGAATAAGACGGATCGGTTCCGTCAATAGTAAGCTGGAAATAGCTGGCAAAAGCACGTACAGTGAGCCGAAAGCCAAACCAATAACCCCGCCAATGGAGAAAACGCGCCATTTCCAACTTTTTTGCTTATCTTCAGTGGACTCGGCCAGAGCCATCGTCCCCAGGGCCCCCACCGGTGCCATGGGAAAAGGAAGTTTTTCCACATCCGAAGTGATCCTGAACAGTGCATAACCGAGACCAAAATGATCGATACGTTGAATGATCTGAGAGCCAACCAGGAGTAAAATGGGGATCAGCCAGTCGCGGTGAAAGAAGGTGCGTTCGATGAGAGATTCTGACCCCACGGGCGGTGCCACCCACCCGGGGATGAATTCGGTGAGCCCCAACATTTTGGCCGCATCCGACTGGACCAGGTACTGGTTCCAAAGGAGTCCCTGAAAGGGTGATGCCAGGGCAGCCCCCGCCATGTAGTAGAGGATGAAGATTTCTTGTTCCTTGAGTTCGGTGTAAGACCTTTTGGCCAGTTCAGCAAAAAGAATTATGGTCACCCAACGGGCCGCGGGACCGATGCCTGTACCAACTACAAGCTGCAAGTACATGCTTCCCGGCATCATGAGAAATCCGATGAAGATGGCGCCGACAATGGTTTTCCAATCGAAGCCCTCCTCAAAATGATCGGGCACCTGCAAAAGGTCTCGATACTCTTGTAGTTCTTTATCGTCGTACATCTTTTCAAGTGGGAATTCGGAACGCGGAATTCGGAATTAACATCTTCCGAGTTTCCCCTTCCGCATTCCCCGTTCCACCTTCCGAATTATTTACGTGGGTAGGACCTGGTAGCTTGCAAAGGTGAACAAACCTACCAGAGCCCAGGAACCCGCCATGAGAAAATCTCCTATAATCAGGCCAATGAAGAAAAAGCGCACCTTCTTGAAGAGCGATACTCCTCCGTATCTCAGACTCAAATGGTTACATAACCAGCCCACCATGAAGCTGAACCAGAGAATCCGCATGGCTGAGCTGTAGGCTGTCAAATAGCCGATAGGATGAATTGGCCACCAGTAAAAACGTTGATAAAGAATCACCAGAACCAGCATAATAGCCGCACCGACAGCCGAGAAGATCAGCACCCACTCACGGGGCTCACCGGGAGCCTCTAGCAGACGCTGGACATTTTCGTACACGCCAAGTGTCGTGCGGGTGGCCCAATCCATCTGCAGGCCGCGGATTCCGTATTTGTGACACAGGGCGAGCATTGCCACAAAGGAGACTAACACCCCAGCAACAATCGCTAGGATAATCCCTGCAAAGATCATCCTCCTGTTGCGAATGCCTTCACTCACCTTGGCACCATGAACCAGGGAAGGCATCATGGATTCGCGCAGATCCACAAACATCACCTTCTGCATAACCGCTGCCATGGTCAGTCCCACATTCGTAAAAAACCGCGAGCCGAAAAAGGAGAGCAGGCCATCTGTAGGAGCTGCTGAAAGGGTGAAATATGGAATACCCCCCTGGCAGATCACCTTGCTCGACACCAGCATAACAAAAAAGAAAGCGCCTAGAACAAGTAGTGCCACCCTTAGAGGCATGCCGAACTCTATGCACCAGAAGATAAGAATTGCTGTTCCCAGCCAAAATCCCCAACCGGAAACTCTTGGAGAAACCCACTGCACCCCCGATTCTTTCCTTCTACCTATAAAAAGGCACTGGCGGGTAACATCGAGCAAGTGATAACGAGCCAGCCAGAGGATGAAGATAAAGAAGACACCATATGCCCCTATTACCTGGGTTTCTTCCGGACGTGAGAGGGCGGGCCCAAAGGTCACACCCAAGGCTGAAAGAAATTTGCCGAGAGGTTAGAAAGGCAAACCCGATAAAGGCCGGGTAGATAAATATCTTCAGCTTATGAAAACCAGAAAAGAGGCCGTGTTTAGGGAAATACGGACCAGCAAGGATCAGCGTAGGAATCTGCGGAACTGAAGGGAAATAGAAATGGAATCCGTTTATGAGATGGAGGGTAAAAGTGACCAGCACGCCCAATATGAGAAAACGGTTGGTGAGAAAACGAAACAGCCTTTTTTCATCCAGAGCCTCTTCCATGAGTTGAGGCACCCGCAGGAGAGGAAAATTCATTTTCTCGTTGGTTATCCACTGCTCACTAAAAATATCAACCAGGCAGAGCATGACCCAATAGCAGATGAGAACAAAGCCTCCCCAGGTAAGAAGGGGTAGCAGCCAACAATCCCAGGGAATTTGACGGACAATTTGCCACCAACCCATCTGACTGCCCCCCTCCAGGCCGTTGTAAAGAAGACTAATGGAGTTCTGGTCGTCCGGATACCAGGCCCGAGGCAGCAAGGGTTGAATGGCCTCTCCCCAGCGATTGCCTACGCTGGCAAAATGGTAAGGAGCGGTCAGATTTATAAAGAATGTGCGAACCAGACCGGTATAGCCAATGCCTGAAGCTATAACCATAAGAATCCAGACGACGAAGAGCTCGCGACCGCTGAGCCAGTTGGCAGAAAAACGAAACTTCCCGAGGGCAGCAATTCCTACGGAAAGCCAAAAAAACACAAAAAACGCCGCCAGAGGAAAATGTCCCCCTCCAAGGGGTGTTCCATTGAGGTAGGCATTGTTAAAAGGGGTAATGACGCAAATTATAATTCCCAGGACAATACCCAGGATTATCGCCCGTAGTCTTACCCTATTTAGAGCTATTTTCGCTTCTGTTTCTGCTGCCATAATCACTTCAACAAAGAGACGACATCGTGTCTGTGGACTACACGAACAGGCTTTTTAAAAAATCACCATTTGGCGCATGAATAGGTCCTTTCCATCCGGAAACGGGTTCCTTTGGATGTCATTCTGAGCCCTTCGGCAGGACTTGTCGACGAGCTCAAGTCGTGTCGCTCAGAGCCTGCCCTGAGCCTGACGAAGGGATAAACTCCGCCAAGAATCTCACGCAATCCCGATAGCCACGAAATTCTTCGTCGTCCCGCCGTTAGCGTGGCTCCTCAGAATGACAACCGAAAAGCAAGTTTCCGGATGGACACGAGCTAACTCTTTTATAGTGCGGTGATAGTCTCGAAAGTCTGTTCAGTTTCCAACAATTTGGCATAATGGGCCTGGCCTTCGTGGTCGAGAGCTCTCCAGATGAGCAATTGTTTTCTCAAATCGTTTATAAAGGCCTTGTTGATCCGCCTCCAGGAGTTGGCTTCACCAGCCTCACGGTGCAGACTCACCCGGATCTCCAAGTAGTTATCTGGGTCCTCCGTTGAGGGGCAGAAGAGCAATTGAACGAGCTGCTTTACCCCGAAATCAAAAGGTGCAAGCCAGACCCTGGTCTTGACCAGGATGCAGTCCTTTTCACAATGATCTGGGCCCCTCAGCGCCGATAGCTGGTCAACAGGGCAGTAAAATTCGAAGGAAATGTTATCGGAGATAAAGAGCCCGTGTGACACATCTTTATGGGCAAAGTAGTATTCCCGCAGATACCCTCCAATTCCCAACTGCTCTGAGTATTTCATTAAGAATGGCAGGGTAAGTTTCATTTCGCTGCCCTCAGACTCCGGCAGAGTCCAGGTGCGAGTCACGTCAGGGATGGCAATGGACGCCGCCACCCGAGAGGGATAGATCACTGACACCAATACCACCAGGATTACCAGTACCATGGCGGCGACTCCGGCCAGAGACGAATAGTTCACCGTAATTCCCTGCCAGAGTAGGGTGCCGGCGAAAAGTTCTGCAGAGGTCTGAGCCACGAGATAACCCAAAACCACACTGAGTACCGCAAATGCCAGCGCTTCGGCAATAAAAAGAAAAGACACGTGATGAGGTGCCAAGCCTACCGAGGTGTAAACGGCAATCTCGCGCTTTCGCTCATATACGCTGCCGATCATGGTGTTTAGAACTATGAGCACCGATATCAATAGAGGGATGAGAATGTTGGGTACCCCGCTGTAACTGAGAGCATCAGAGGCGTAATACATAAAGGTACCCTCTTTTTCTCCGGCAAAAAGGGTTAAACCGAAGCGGTCCACCAGACTCCCGGCCAGGTCGTTGGTATCCCCAGGGTAGTGAGGTCGGATAGCGACAGCCTTGAGCTTTCCTCCTAAAGCCATGAGAGTCTGAAAAGGCATTATCACAACCTGGTCCCCGGGAATATGTTGATAACGGCTTTGAAAAACCTGCACCTCCTCCCCGGCCTCTATGGCCTCCATCTCCACCTCAGTGACTTCCATCACCGCCTCGCTGGGAAAGATCGCTGGAGTAAGGGGCTCACCATCTAGATCCGGGTGACTCTCCAGTTCTGCCCCCTGGAAACAACCCACCACTTGAAAGTCCGTACCCCAAATTGACACTTTAGACTTCCCAGGATCATCAAGGGAGACTCCAAGGCTTATTGCCATCCTTTCAGGAAGAAGGACAGCTTTGCGCTCATCCGGTCGAAACCAGCGCCCGCAACTAAGAATGGCCTCAATTTTGCTGACTCTCGGCTCCTGGTCACTCAAGCCCACCACGCCTCTTGCCATAATTTCTTTGCCGGCCAAGCCGACGGGGACCACCGGCGCCTGAGTGCGATCTTCATTCTCCAGCCAAACCCTCGGCACCACCAGGGCCTCGCCGTTAAATTTGTTCCTGGTTATATCCAGGGCTTCGGGGGGCAGGCTATCCCAGTTGAGGACCTTCATGAGTATGCCTTCATATGGAGATTTTTCCTCCAAATGAAGGCGACCCCGATGACGTATACTCTTGACGGTAGTAAAGCTCATGATGGTAAAGGTTAGGATGATCAAGGTGACACAGGTAAGCAGGGTGCGGAGAGGTCGCCGACGCAAATTACTTACTCCCAGGACAAAGGCGGCAGCAAATGCTTTAGTCCGGCTTATCTCCGACCCTCTCATCTTACGGGCTCGCTGCTGGAGCAGTTCCATTTCTTGTTCGAACCGGCCCATAATAATTAGAGCCACGAGCACCGAAAGACCCAGAATAAAAAATGCCAGTATTACCACCAGAGGGCTGTAGGTGAGGCGAAATGCCGGATGAACCAGATAAATCACCCCAATAGTCAGACCCAGAATCAGTAAGAAAGCAATGATTCTTTTGTGGATATCAACAAAAGAAAAGAGCAAACGTTCGAGGCAATAGGCGAAGGGAACAAAAAGGGCTATGTAGAAGAGCACCCCGAAGAGAACGTCTTTCTGTGTTTCTTCTATATCATTGTAAATACGGGTGGCCAAAGCCCAGGAGGTCCTGGACTCTTCAATAAAACGATCATAACGGAGATTTTCCAGTGCTTCCTCGGCTCGTTCCAGGGCCAGGATGCCTTCTCCTTGAAGTGCGCGAATTCGATCATTGTTGATACCGTGATTCTCCAAGTTCGCTATCCGGGGCAGCAGGAGGTTCCACATATCTCGGGCAACCCGGTATTCTGTTGCCGGAATGATTGGCCAGCGCTCGACCCGATATCCTTTGCCGTCTGGGTTGGAGGCATCGGAATTCAACAGGATAAGCTTCTTCTTGAGCACTGTGTCCGAAAGGGTCAATTTGAATGGGGTGATAGGTTCTAAAAATATGTCGGCCAGAGTCGAGGCGCGGGTATCAATTCTGCTCCACCAGTAGCGCAGTGGTTTGGCCTCAGTCTTGCCGTCTATTAGGTTAATCTTTGTCAGATAGCTGAAGGTGCGGGGTTCTAGAAGATCGAACAAGGTAGTAGACCGACAGGCAAACATGACAAGATCGGTCTCCATGAATCTTCTGGTCATCTTTACCCGGTACGCATCTTTGCCGGTCATGGCCTTATCTATGGCCCAAATGATCTTCCCGGTGTTCGGAGTGAAGCGAAAACCTTCCAGGATGGCTTTGTGAATTGTGTTTTTGCGGTCGGCAAGACCGTGAACACTAAAGAGACCGCCGGTGTCTACCATGGTGTAGAACAGGCTAGGACCCTGATAAGTGAGAATCAGAGTCCCGGGGGCGGGTTGATCGGGAAATAGTTCTCCCTGACGAATAAAGTTTGCCCGACCGACAAGGGAGGAAAAGCCCGATAGAGGGAGACGATCAGAAACCAGCTCCGGCTCGTGGGTCAGCTTTTGAATGAGACCAGTAACCAGCCGACTTTGCCTTTCCAGATAATCGAGGTTCAACCTCCCTGGCTCATCATAGGGTGTTCCCCAGAATGGACGGGCATCGTTAAGGGTGGCCAGGGTGAGCCCCATTAAGCCAGCCAGTGCACTTACCTCACCTCCCAGGGCAGGCCGGTCGGGAAGATAGCTCTGCCATGGTCGCAATGGACTGGGTCGCAGGGTGTCCTGAAAAAGAGCGGGAAGACCCAGTTCTTTCTCCACCTCTTGACTCAGACGGTTCAATACACGGTCAATAGGTGCGTAAATAGCTGTTCGGTTAATTTGTGGTTTCAACTCATACATAAACCCGTAATCAAAGGCGCCAACTCCGTCGCCATGACTGGAAAGGTGCAGCGAGATAAGAGTGGTGAGTTCAAAATTGCCCACGAGTCTTCGCAAGCGAGCGCCGCTCCGGAAGCATTGTAGTTGCTCCTGAGAGTCTTTTACCATGGCCTGGTTTTCCTCGATCGCCGCTGGAATCATCTCTTGCAATAGCTTCAGCTCTTCATCGCGAACACCCTGGTAAGAGCTACGCCAGCCAAGTCGACGCAGAAGAAACCGTCGTCTAGCCAGTTCATCTATCAGCTTTTGACCTTTTCCCCCAGCCTGATTCAGGCGAAGTTGCATCAGCCTCTGACTTAATGAATCCACCTCACTTTTGATCTGCTCTGCCAGAGTTTCGTGTAAGCGTTCAGCCGCCTCTCCGGTGGATTGCTCGAAATCCACAGGCTCTTGAAGGACTTCCAGAGCCTCATTGGCTCGTTTGATTCGCCCTTTCAGCTCTTTCTCCACCTTCTTTCTCTCTCTTCTGGTGGATCGAAGCGGCCAAATAAACTCTCTCATGCCAGCGAGGGTTTGGGCATGCCCACTGGTCGCCAAAAGAAGTACAGATCTTCCTGGAGGGTTATCAACCAGGCTGCGGGCAAGATCCAGCAGTGATGAGATGCTACTGGCCTCGTCAGCACCGGGAGACCTGCCCGGTATCAGCCCAGTGCTGTCATAAAACGCCTCCACCACAAGCAGTTGCTCTTTGAGCTTCGGGCTTTTCCCTTCTATGAGGGCATAGACGTTTTCTCCCTGAACTCGCCGCCATCCACCACTGCAACTGAGCAATACCCGAGAGGCAACCAAACCATTGGGTGCTTGGGTGCCTCTTCAAAAGAGCCAAATAACGCTCTTGCCTGGGAAAGTGGCAGCCAGAAGCGGGGAAATTCCAGGGGGGTCAGTTCACGTTTATCTTTAAAGAACCATTTGGCAGTGGGGCCCCGGTCCACGTAGATCAGGGCCTTTGCTCCCAGCATAGGAGCATTGAGCCAATTTTTACCAGAATCCAACTCCATCAGGATGATGCTGCCAGCCACATTGATGGAGTTGAAATCTTTGAGTTGGCCTCGGCCCACATAATAAAGGGGCCCCTCAATACCATCTGCTGGGGTAGCTTGTGGGCTCAGTGCGTCGAGGCGAATTGGCCAGATCGGCGTGTTTCTGCCCTTTAGCCCGAGATAGGCAGGCTGATAGTGGGTTACCGGCAGAAGAAAGTGTTGTCGGCCCACGCTTTCGATGCCCAAGTCTCTAAAAGCCTTTTCAATCTTGTCCGCCGCCTCACTGCAACCGGGAGCTCCTGTACTCCGGTCTCCCAGTTCAGCCAGCTGTCTAACTAGAGATTGGCTGTTCTCAGCAGCCCGGACAACTTGGGCGGCAAAAAATAATAATCCACCCATCAAGATCAAGGCCCTGATTTGGCGGCAAAACTTAGGCAAGGGAAATAGCAAAGTGAATTTAGCCATCTCACGGTCAGTGCTAGCCGGGATTACTCCCGTTTTGGGATGTAGGATTACAGGCGGTGGGCTATTTCTCCCACCGAGATGGACAGTTGTTCTCGCTCCTCGACCTTATCTATTCGGCCGTCTCTAATCCAGACGACTCGATCAGAGACGCTGAGCATCTTGAAATCATGGGTGGCCGAAATGATGGTGACGCCTTTGTCTTCACTCAACCGTTTTAGCAATTCGATGATTTCTTCCCCGGTAGTTAGATCCAAATTTCCCGTAGGCTCATCCGCCAGGATGATGGCTGGGTCGTTCGCCATGGCCCGGGCGATAGCCACACGCTGCTGTTGACCTCCAGATAGCTCGAAGGGTTTGTGCCTGAATCTATCTCCCAGGCCTACCAGATCCAGCAAATCTATGCCTTTTTGCACCGCAGCGTCATTATTCACCCCGCCAAAGATCATCGGCAGGGTTACATTCTCCAGGGCAGTCATAACCTGGATCAGGTTGAAGGTTTGGAAAATGTAGCCAATTTTTCGACAGCGCAGCCAGGCCAGCTCATAGGCATCCAGTTGGGCGATATCCACTTCATCGATAAAAACCTTACCGGTAGTGGGCTTATCCAAGCCTCCGATCATGTTGAATAGCGTGCTTTTACCTGATCCCGACGGCCCCATAATGGAGAGGTACTCTCCGGAACGGATTTCCAGATCAACACCACGGAGGGCCTCCACTCTGAGCTTCTTGAGTTTGAAGACTTTGGTAACACCTGAGACTCGAACTATGTAGTGCAACTCAGTCATATCCATTAACCGCCGCTGTTCAATGTGTTCAGCAACTGTGGCCAAACTGTAACAAAAAATTCCAATATCGAATTTCGAAATCCTAAACAAATCCGAAATTCAAATTTCTCAATGTTCAAAACAAAAACCCCAGGATGATAAGGAGTACCAAAAGTTTAGGTAATTGGAATTTTGGTAATTTGAATTTGCCCTTCGACTTGGCTCAGGGTGGTGAGTCCTTCGACTCTGCTCAGGACCGTGAGCCTGTCGAACGGCCCGTCGAACGGCCTGTCGAGCGGCTTGTCGAACCATTTCGAATTTAGTGCTCGCCCTGTGGAATTCCGCTGTGCGGACCCGCCGGAGGCGGGATTCCACAGGGCAAGGATTTCGGATTTCCTCCGCTGCATTGTTCAGCTCATAGAGTTATTGAGAAAAGCCCACCGCAGGAATGACCTGACCGACTTATTGCTCTACCCTCATGGCCTCCACTGGCTGCATCCGGGCCGCCACCATTGCCGGATAGATGACCCCTATCAGGCTCAGAAGACAGCCTACGGTTGTAGCGAAGGCAATGGACTCAAATACCGCCAACCAAGAAATATGCTGCCAGGCCACAAATCCAAAACGAATAAGACCGCTAAGCAAAGCAGCCACAGCTCCCAAGAGAGAGCCAAGACCGGCACCTGCCAATCCTTGCATCCCCGCTTCTAAAACAAAGAGGCGCAGGACAAAACTGTCCAGTGCCCCCAGGCACTTGATAGTGCCGATTTCACGAAAGCGCTCAGTCACTGCCATGAGCTGAGCATTGACGATACCCACCACACAAACCAGCAGTGAGAGGATAACAATCCAACGCTCCTTGGCGCTGCTTCCTGTGGAGGTGGCCCCCGGTTCCAAGTCATAACCAGCACTTAACAGGCTCTGGTGCAATTCGGGATCTCCCGTCGCCAGTAGGCCATTGGCGGTATCGGTACCAACCCGCACAAAACTCAGAAATGACACAGCCAACACCAGACTCATGGTAGTAATCAAAGAGCGAAAAAACCGGACCCGCAGGCTTTTGAAACTTATTTCAAGAGATTTCTTAAAAGGAAGGACCACCTGCCTGGAAATCTCTCTCTTCTTACCTGCAACTTTATTTAACATGACAACTTCGATCCTTTAAACTGTCAGCCAAAGAAGACTACCTTAGCATAAATGCTATAAGGGGGAAACAGTGAACAAACTTGGCAGTTTCTCAAAAAATGGGTGGGTCATTCTTCTAACCTCAGTTCAGAAAGTCAGTTTATCTTTGCTATGCAGATGAAAGCGGCCCGGCAGTGGCTGGCTGCCTTTGCCGTAAGACAGGGAAAGCTCTTCTGCAGAGCGCATAGTCGCTGCCCTTCTTATCATCAAAGGCTCCGTCTTCGTAGTAAGGTTCATCTTACCGGGGTGCTACCCTAAGAACGAGAAACTCCAATGGATGGTACCGAGCGGATGCTCCAGAGGCGCTCTGCTCCAGAGCTCCTCCTGTCACCTTCTCGTGAGGAAAAGAGATCAGCAAAGGCCAAAAGGGGAAGCTGCGAAACAACGAGCATCTGAGCAACCGATCTTCACTCTCTCAGCCTTGCGAGGGTCTGCATGAAGATATGGCGCGAACTAAACAGAAATCCTGCCAATAGATGGTGCGAAAATGCCTCGGCAAGCACCAACCCAGTCCCGCATAGCGGGACTGGGAACTCCGAGTGAACTGCATAGAGATCGGATACCTTGCTTACACTGCGAATCCTGCTTTAGCAGGATTCAATCATGCCCGTTGAAGAGTAGCTTCCCCGTGGCAGAGCCCGGATATTTCATGAATCGCTTGCTGCGACCACGGATATGGCCGTCCTTCCGGGCGTCCTCGGGTGTCGCGCCCTGCGACGTACCGTTCAGGTACGCCTCGGGTCCAATACCCTGCGGTTGCCCAGTGGCGCGCCCATCTTCACGGTCTCGCGACAGCAATTCATAAAACATCCGGGCTAGGTTTCTAGAATATTTTTGGGGAAACTCCTATAAATCAACGCCTTACCTCCTGCGGTCTATAACCCTCCTCCAGCAGGGTACCTAGATGGACGAATCTCCCACAGTGCCAGCCCTTGAGCTTATCCAGAAGTAATTCCAAAAAAACAAAGGCCCCACGATTCATCCGTTGATGGTGAACCATGATGCCGCAGAAACCATTAGCCAAGTTTTCTTTCAGTTCTCCACAAAGGTTCCGCCAGCCATCGCTATCATCCTGTTCTTTTCTGGTGTGGAGGTCTACACTTACAGGATACTCAGCAAGTGCGGCCGGAGCAGGTGGTTGCGCACCCACGCTTCTGGAGAGGGCCTGAAAACCTAACCCTTGTAAAGTGGTGAGGGTTTCCTGGTCGCAGCGGTTCCAGGGGGGAGTAAAAGCCGGAACGAATACTCCACCCATAAGCTCGCGCAACCGCTGAAAACCCAACCAGAGGTCCTTTTGTTTTTGGGAGGCAGTTCTGCTGGGGCCGAACTCCAGTTTCTTTCCCCGGGGTTCATGATTTACGTGGCGCCAGCCATGCTGGGTCCAACACCATAATCGCTGGTCCGCACCACAAAGCTTCTGCAGTCGTTGCCAGCGAGGCCTGGTAAGCCAAGCCGGTACTACGGAGAGAGTTAAAGGAACCTGCTTGCGGCGAAAAAGATCAACTAGCTCAGCAAAGCCTTCCCCGGGCACACCAATGTCATCGGCACCTTTTTGAAGTTTGGCAGCAGCTTCCTCCAAACATCTGGGCAAGAGATGCTCAATCTCCGAAACCACCAGACGATAGGGGGAGAGAGAATTTTTCTTCCAGCTCATGAGGATGCCCTTGTGTGCCAATGCTCAAGCCACCTTGCCGTCTCTCGAGCTCCATCCAGGCTGACTGGAATCCTGCCAGGTTTAATTTCTGAATTAAGGGCTTCAGCTATAAGAGTTGCCAGACGTGAGGGCTCCAGATCCGCTTCTCTCAGTAAACGTAAACTTCCCAAAGCTGCGAGCTTTTCCGCCCTAATTCGCTGCTCTCTATTCTGAGAAAATGGAAAAACCAGTGAAGGCACCCCGGTTGCCAAGATATTCATACAGGTATTGTAGCCCGCCATACTTATAGAAAGATCTGCCGCAGCCAGATAGGATAGGAAATCGGCGGTAAATCGCCTCAATTGTACTCCGGGCAACAAGGCTACTCGCTCTGTGAGAGCAGAAAAATGTGCCTCTTCCATAAAGGGTCCGGTAAAAACGCATAGTCGTAAGCTTCTTCCGCCAGGCAGGCGAGCATAGGCCTCAACCACTGCCCGGAGAAGCTCCTCCCCCACTCTTCCGCCGCCGGCGCTGGCTACAACTAAGGCTTCATCCCTTTTAAGGCCTAGGCGAGTTCTGATTTTTTTCCCTTGATCAGGCTCTGGCCGAGGAGCGATGAAGCCGGTGTAGACCATGGGAATCTTGATTCTGTCGGTGCTCTCGAAGGTCTCGCTCAGAGATACCAGAGTTTCGTCGGCATGCACTAGCAGTCCATCAAAATATTTATTGAGGATATCCACAACCCTTTGCTCGTAAGTTTTCTGATTTCCTTTCTCCACCAAAATGTCACGTAAGCTGCAGACCACTTTGGTTGAAGAGAGATCACCCCGGTGAATAGCCTCTAATAGAGGAAGTATCTCAAAGCTAAAGCTTTTTCGTCCAAAGGGGTAGAGCTCTAGCAAAAAAATGTCAGGTGGGTTTTTTTCGAAAAGGGAATAGAGGAGTCTCTTTCTTTCCTCCTTCACCTCATCCAAGGCGCGGTTTGCATCCGTTGGCGAAATAACAGTGAAAGCCCCATCCATCTGCAATCCCGGCAACCTGTATTCTGTTACGTGACTGGGCAAGTCCACCTCCACTGGGGGACCACCGGTTACCAGCACAATCTCATGATGGTGCAGAGCCCGGGCAATCTCTAGGCTACGAAAATAGTGGCCCACACCCAAAACATGTTGGCAGTATTGGACGATCTTCATCCGCTTCCCGTTGAAGCCTCTCCTCTGTAAACAACCGATGTAACGTGGTTGAAGATTTCTAGAATATTTGGATACAAAATTCCAAATAACAAATGACAAAATCCAAACAAATCACAACGACCAAAATTCAAAATTCCAAACCTGTTTCGGTCATTTGATATTGGGATTTGAGATTTGTTTGTAATTTGGTGCTTGGAGTTTGGGATTTCATAGACTCCCCACCTTCGAATAGATTTCTAAATCTCCTCATTCATCCGCTCAATTCGAAAACCCCGGCCATCGTAACTCAGCCAATGGAGGCGATATGGCTCCAACAAAGGCGGTTCCTCCGGCAAAAAATCTCTGTGGGAAAGGCGGTAAAGGAGAGATTTAATTACTCCTCCATGAGTGACTACCAGCACTCGCTTCCCCTTCAATCTGTGGGCAGCATCGACCAGTGCCTGACGGCTGCGCTCAAATACCTCCAGGCGACTCTCACCCTCGAGGGGTCGGAAATGCCAGCCCATTCTTACCTGGGCTCCAAGGCCATTCACCTTGAGAAGATCGCTAAAATTAAGCCCTGCCCAGCGGCCCCAATCCTGCTCTTTCAGTCTGGGCTCTTCCGAATGAGGGAGCTCCAGATTTAAGTTGATCAATGCTCCCGTAAGCCTCGCTCTTCCAAGATCGCTGGTGATCATATGATCCAATTCATGTCGGACCAGAGCTAACCCCCACCGCTGTGCCTGCCGTCGCCCGTTGGATGTTAAGGGGGCATCCTGTTGACCCTGGATGCGCTTCTCTCGGTTCCATTCGGTCTCAGCATGCCGCAGCAGGGCGAAAAGGGTAATCATTTGTTCATTCTTCCTGGCTACGAATAAGTTGGTCAAACCGTTCAAGTCGTCAATTAGAAAATTAGAGAATTAGAGAATTGGAAAATTAGTAAGAAGAGTTAGTTATATACCGATTACCATTCACCCTTAAACGTCATCATCTTAACGATTTACCTAATTTTCTAATCGACTAATTTTCTAATTTCCGTATTGGCTTGCTGTCGTCTGTCATCTGAGGTTCTGACCTCTGACCTCCGACTTCCGACTTCTGGCATTTATCCCCGTCTCGCACGTCTCGCCCGACTTCCCGTCTCGCCTCATACTCCATGCCCTATGCCCTATGCCTGCTTTTCCTCTCCGCCAGTCCCAGCAAAATAGCTTCCACGATTTGATAGTTCTTATTCAGGTCATGGCGTTCTCGAACGTACTTACTCGCAGCCTTTCCCATCTCTTTTCTCGCCCTGGCATCATCCATTAGTCGCGCAATAGCCTCCTTGAATTCCTTTACATCAAAGGGTCGCACCAGATAACCGCTAACTTCTTGGGCAACCACCTCCGGTACGCCTCCGTCAGCAAAGGCCACCACGGGTAGACCGCAAGACTGAGCCTCTAAGTACACCATGCCTAAAGATTCGCGAATACCGGGAAAGACAAATAAATCTCCGGCGCTGTAAAATCGAAACATCTCCTCCCGTACCACCTCGCCAAGAAATCGAACTCGCCCTGGCAGCAGGTGGTCGGCCATCTGGCGAAGACGGAGTCCTTCTTTGCCATCACCAGCTATGATCAGATACAAAGGGACATTCTCTCTCCAGAGCTCGCCGCAGGCGCGAATTACCCAAGACAACCCTTCAGCCTTAACCCCCGGCCGGAACATGGCAGCGGTGACCACCACTATCCCGTCAGAAATTTCCAGTTTCCGCCGCAGTTGCTCTCGAGACCCAGAATCAAAAGAGAAACCTTGGGGAAAGATCCCAGGCACCACATAGGTAAGCCTTTTTTCAGGCACTATTCTTGTCAGGTTGAGCCAATCTTCTTTTCTGTTGGTAAAAACATGGTGCGCAGCCAAAAGCGCTTGCCGGTTCAAGACAAACCCGGCCCAGGTGGACCAGTGTTTCCGCCGCTTGCTCGAGTAGATGCCTTGAAAGATCACATAGGGTATGCCGAGACGGCGGGAACAGTATGGGCCAAGTAGGTCCGGTGCCTTGTAATAGCTGTGATAGGTCAGCCAAAGATCAGCTACCATTTTTCGGCAATGGTTCAAGGAGCGATTTCGCTGCCGAACAACCAGGGGCCAAAGGTATGGTTTCCAGTAAACCCAACGAGCCCGGAGTTGGCTGGTTCTTTCTAACCCGTGTCCACGACCCTGCAGGTAACGATAAAGACCGGTACCTATAACCAAGTCCCCGGAAGGATGGGGGTGGTCCAACGGTTTTAAAGGGGCGTAAAAAGCGATGCGCATACGAGCATGCGGCTGGCCCTGAAGAACAATGGATGATTCGAGATCCAAGGCTTGCCTCCAATTAACAAAGGATTGGGAGATACGGTGACGCGGCGACGGGGTGAGTCAAACTGCGTCATCCCATCATTTAATACTTATCCTCTCCCTTTCTCCCTGTCTCCCCCTCTCCCTTCCTTGTCCTTGTTAGTCCAGCCTCCCCAAATACCTCCGCCAGCCTTTGAATGAGCTCTCGATTATCGAATTCTTCCCTCACTCGTCGGCGTGCAGCGTCGATTATCCTCTGCCGGAGTTCGTAATCACCTAGTAATTTAGCCATACATTGAGCCATTTGCTGGTGTTCTCCAGGGTCTACCAAGAGTCCGGTTCGACCATCCTCCACCAGCTCTGGGATAGCCGAGACCCGGGTGGCCAGGACCGGTACTCCCATGGCCATGCTCTCCAGAAAAACATTGGGGATACCATCCCGGTCACCGTTCCTTGCCACCTCGCACCCCAAAACGAAAAGGTCAGCTTTCCTGTACTCTTCAATCACCCGGTGGTGAGGTTGAGTGCCCAACCAAGTGCAAATAGTTTTAAGCCCCAGCTTATTTAGTTCCCTCAGGGTTGATCGCCTTTCCTCACCATCGCCGATTAGAGTGTAGCGTAGCGAATATCCTTGGTCGAGAAGATTGCGCAGTGCACGAAAAACGGTTGGTAGACCCTTTTTCTCAACCAGACGGGCAATGCTGAGAATCCGGTAGGGAGGTGCAGGCTTCCGCGACGCAGATTGCCCGGAAAAAAGGTCGGTATCAATGCCATGGTAGATTCGGTGGACAGAGGGTCCGTCTGATGCCAGTTTTTGCAGAAAACGACGGTTGTATTCAGTGCAGGTAACGACGAATTTCGCCAGAGTTATTTTCTCTTGGAGCTGACTTCGGTCTGAAGTAAAGATATCCTTGGCATGGGCGCTAAAGCTGAAGGGTAGCCCGCATAGTTTGTGGGCGAACAATGCCACTGATGTCGGTGAGTGAGCAAAGTGAGCGTGCAGGTGGCGAACACCTGTACCCGGCAGCAGAGCATGGACGAGGTAACCTGCCTGGAGCAAGTGCTTAATGGTGGCAACTTTTTTTGTACGCCGGAAGCGGGTGATCATCAAGCGGAAAGCCCCGGAGTAGGCTGTGGGACGCTGTCTAGCCAGTTTGAAATTGTGGTATAGCAGCCGCGGCAAAGGCGCTAGAAGAGTAGACGGAAGATAGTCCACCTCTGCCCGAATTTGCTTTACGCTCTCGTGAGTGAACGATTCGCGGGGCTCACGCATGGAAAAAAGATGAAGTGAGAAACCGAGCTGTTCCAGCAAATATATTTCATTCGAAATAAAGCTTTCACTAATACGGGGGTAGCCCTTGAGGATGTAACCGATGGTTGTCTTTTGGCCCTTGCTCAATTTACTTAACCTTTAGCATATCTCCCGTCTCATATCCCACATCGGGCACCTGACTTATTTCCTCCTCGGGATTTGAGATTTAGCGATTCATGAAATATCCGGGCTACTATTGGAAGCGGAGTCCTCGATACTATCACGCAGTGAATTTCCAGTCCAGAGAGGACAATCGAAGCTTCTCAGGGACGGAGACATCCGACAGCTGCTTTTAGGGTCTTTCCTTCCCTAAGAAGCTTTATGAAGTGATGGAGTGGTGGAGTAATCGAGCCACAGGCGGGACTGACCTGCGCCAAGGAAGGAATGTTTTGGGGGCTGGAATAAAAAAAGTCTGCTACCGCGGACTCTCTTCCCAAATCTTTTGTCTATAGACCGTTAAAGCTTCTATGCTAAAGGTGTAATACTTTCTTCTCTCCGGGAAGCTCGCCGCGAAACTCCGCCAACCGTTGACTCATTACTTCCAGACCTGTGAAGCGGAAATTGCTTATTGCTTTATGATATGGTTCAGGATTCTCGATCATGGCGAGGAGCTTATGTCGCAAAAGATCAGGATGCACCTGACGCCAAGGAATGAAATCTGCCAGGTTGTGCTCGTACAAAATCTGAGCTCGAATTAACTGCTCCCGCCGGGGTTGCTCTCTGGGGATAATAAGGGAAGGCTTTCTCTGACTTAAAATCTCACAAACTGTATTGTATCCCCCCATGGAGACGACAACATCGGCTGCCCCTATTAATCTCTCCATGCGCCGGTAGAACCGGTAAGTGCGCACCTTGACCCGCCTTGCCCTGCTGAAAATCTCCACTCTTCTCTTTTTGGGCATAAAGGGCCCTGTGACCATAACTGTGCGAAAAGGAGGGGACTCTCCCCATTCCTCAAGCATGGTGAGATAAGCGTCCATATGGTCATAGCCGTCCCCGCCGCCTCCAGTGGTGACCACTACAAGCTTTTGATCAGGGTTCAGACGTTGTTCCCTTCTCACTTCATTTATCTCTCCTGCTCTGGGTACCGCACGAGGTATGTAACCAGTAAAAATCATTTTGCGACTGATGTCCTTGGGGATATCATATTCACAAATCGGGTCATAAAAGTCCTGATTGCCATAAACCCAGATTTCCGAGTAGTAACGATCCAGCACGTCATAGACGTCCTTTTCTTTCCAGTCCTCCTTTGTGCTAGCAGCATCGTCCATGATATCCCTGAGACCGAGTACTGTCTTGGTATGGTCATGGGAACGATTAAACCACTGCAAGGTGGGGATAATTTCCCTCTTGAGACCCAAAGGTGCTTTATCCACGATAAACAGTCGTGGCTGAAAGGCCTTGGCCGTACTGGTAATTATGGTTTGACGAATCTTCAGGACGTGCCGGGTGTTGATTTTAATAGATAAAGGCAAGTACTCCTCGTTGGTCATTTTGATCATGCCGGGCACGCGGACGAAATCGATCTGGGGAGGGAAAGAGAATCGCCCCACTATGGGCGATCCTGTTATGATGAGGATGTTGACATTGGGAGTCCGCAGATGAGAGGCAATGGCTAACGTCCGTCGAATATGCCCCAAGCCATAAGTGTCGTGGGAATACATGAGAATGTTGTAGGTGGACTTGCGGGCCATGCATACTTCCAATCAGATATCCCTTGGCGAATTAGCCCTAAAGTGGTGTTTTCCTGAGGCCCACTCAGCTCATCCGTGAAACATCGCGACTTTACTAGATAACCTCCGAAAGGTCAAGCGATACTCCCCTTGATAATCCCGGAGTTTCTCAAAAAATGAATGGCTCATTCTTCTAACCTGAGTTCAGAAACCAGTTTATCTTTGATATGCAAATGAAGGCTGCTCAGCTGATGTCTCTTCTGAGCAACCTATCTTCACTCTCTCAGCCTGGCGAGGGTCTGCATGAAGATATGGTGCACACTAAACAGGAATCCTGCCAATAGATGGTGCGAATCATGCGCGTTGTGGAGTAGCTTCCCCGTGGCCGATGTTTCTTAAATATTTTTGGGGAAACTCCTGTTGATACTCCCCTTGACTGCGGAACAAGCTTTCCTATAATGACTCTGGGAGCAGCGCGGTTGACCAAAACCTAGTCTAAGGGTATTTGGGTTTCTGTGCTTTCGAGCATAGGAGCATTGGAATTTAGGATTTATTTAGTCCTCACTTGCACCGGGAGTTCAACTCATGGCAGCTGTCCAGCTGGGCATAGACAACCTGCTTGCAACTCAGCCGACATGGCTAAAAACTGCTAGGATTGGGCTCCTCGCCAATCAGGCCTCAGTTGATCATAGTCTTCGACCCAGCCGAGACCGACTTCTCGCAGCCGGGGTTAGAATCACAGCACTTTTTGCCCCGCAGCATGGCTATTTCGGTGAACAACAGGCCAACATGATAGAGTCTAGTGATTTCGTTGATCAGCGTTTTCACATGCCGGTCTTTAGCCTCTACGGACGGACGCGCGAACCTACAGAGGCCATGCTTTCATACATTGACGTCTTGCTAATTGATCTCCAGGACGTAGGGACAAGAGTCTATACCTTCGGTACCACTTTGGCTCTGTGTCTGGAGGCTGCTCGGAGGCATGACGTTTTGCTGGTGGTTCTCGATCGACCAAATCCTATTGGCGGCCACCTCTGCGAAGGTAATCTCCTGAATCCTGAGCTCCGCTCCTTCGTTGGCCATTTCCCTGTTCCCATGCGTCATGGCCTCACAATGGGTGAAATGGCCCGTCTCTACAATGAAGCTTTCAAGATTGGCGCTCCTCTGCAGGTATTTACCATGCACGGCTGGAAACGTGACATGTTTTATCGCCAGACGGGATTGTATTGGGTGCCTCCCTCGCCTAATTTACCTACCCCCGAATCAACCTTGGTGTATCCAGGCCAGGTTATTCTGGAAGGAACCAACCTTTCAGAGGGTCGTGGCACCACTACGCCCTTCGAGCTGTGGGGTGCGCCATACCTGAGACCAGAAGCGCTTGAGGAATTTCTCGTCCATCAGGAACTCTCCGGTTTTGTATTACGGGCAGCTCGCTTCACGCCATCTTTTGACAAATGGCAAGGTGAGAGTTGCGCCGGGTTCCAAATACACGTCAGCGATCCCGAAACCTATCGCCCCTACACTACCTCTCTTACCTTGCTGCAGGCAGTGATAACCTGCCACCGCGAAGAGTTCCAGTGGATCTCACCTCCTTATGAATACGAATTCAACCACCTTCCCATAGAGATCATTCTCGGCAGCCCTGACCTGCATAGGCAGTTGGAAGCTGGTGTGACGGTAAAGGAACTGGAGCAAAGTTGGGAAGGGCAATTAAAGGAGTTTAGCCAACTACGCGGGCCCTATTTACTCTATTCATAGTAAGCCTGCGAGACGGGCGAGACGGGAGGTCGGAGGACAGATGAAAGAGGACAGAGGACAGACGACAGCAAGTCAACAAGGAAATTAGAAAATTAGTCGATTAGAAAATTAGGGAATTCGTTAAGGTGTAGACGCTTAACGGTGAATGGTAATCAATTAATAGCTGATTCTTCTCACTAATTTTCCAATTTTCTAATTCTCTAATTGACTACCTTCTGGCTGTGAGCTGAAGTGACGGTTTCTACGACTTGAACGGTTTCAACGAGTTCAACGATTTGACTTGCTGCCAGCTGCAATCTGCCTGCTGCTTGCTGGTCTTTGACCTGGCTGGCTTGCAACTTGCAAAGACTCCCCCCTTGTCTAAGACTGCAAGTCGCACCTGACCGGTATTTTTTGACGATTTTGCTTGACCATCTGGAACCTAGGGCCGGGCCTATGAGCTGTGTTTATCACCCGAATCGGGACCATATTGCCTTGTGCAATCATTGCGAGGCAACCCTCTGTAAGAGCTGCACCATACGTTTCGAGGACGGCCGGACCTTGTGTCATAGGTGCATGCTGGCAGCCTCCGTCGAAGATGTGGAAAGCGAAACGACTTTGAGGAAGCAGGAAGAGGAGGATCGACTCGTAGGTCTCCAGAAGAAGTGGCGCCCCACTTACATTCATTTGGTTCTTGCCATTGGACTGGCAGGGATACTTATCCTCTTGACCCTAAGATGGTATTGGAGCCAAAGCGAGGCCAGGCCCCAGGTTATTTTAGACATGAAAGGTCCGGTGGAACTTCTTGCGGCTCTCCAGGAAACACTGGCACATTACGCAGCTGATCATGGAAACAGTTATCCCGATAGTCTCTACGAACTAGTCCCCATCTATTTGCCCGATCTGGCAAAAAATAGGACGGCCTTGCAGTATGTTGAATACAATCTCGACGAGAAGAATGGTTACTTAATGCGGATCAAGGCGGGTTCGCCTCTACCGGGCGAGAATCTGGTTGCCACCAAGCTGGATATCTATCCTACGCAGACAGCAGAGTAGTTCACCATGTCCAGAAAACAACTCTGGAGCCGAAAGAGCGCCGGTTTTAGCCTCCCAGAACTCCTAGTGACCTTGGGAGTGGTTGGCCTGCTTGTGGCACTGGCAATTCCGACCTTTAGTGCCCGCGCTCTCCTAAAGAACAAGACTCAATGCCGCGCCTCGGTAATCGACTTTCTCAGCGCGGAGGAATTGTATTATCTTGACAACAAGAATTTCTACCCTCTGAAGTCTGGTGAAAAGACCAGAGAATCTGGGGCAATAATCGAAATCGGCTGGAACCCATCCGACCGCCCTGCTCCCCCCGGCAAGTATTTTTTCCCTGAACTTGCCATGGGATTTCAGCCCGACAGCCATCGGGGTTACAGGATCGAGGCAGTAAATAGGCAAACACCAGAACTCTTCGACCAGACCTTGATATTCTCATTGAGAACCAACGAGGGTTTTCACAACAACGGCCTGACAGATTACCAGTACAACTTCAAGATGTTCAACCGGGAAATTCCAGAAGGCCCTGCTGAATGGAATACTCATGGTCAGTGGATGGTCCGCAATGGCTTCTGGTTCACCGTCCTCGGGTGCCCGGCCTGGCAATGGACTCCCGCCTGCCAGAGGTGATTTACCTTCTAGCCCGCATCTCTTCCCTAAGAATATTGTCCAGATTCCAATCTACCGGTAATCGTACCGCTTGCCCATTTTTGCTCTGATAGACTAGATAGCCATGGCTGAGGCCGAAGTCGAAAAGATCTCTGGTAATGGCGACATCATCTTTACAGTATTCAATTACTGTCTCAAGTTTTCCTTCTCGGAGCCAACGAACCGCCTGGATGCCGTCGGCAGTCTTGCCCTTTCCCAGGGTCTGTTCAGCCAAATGGCCAAGGCTCAAGCGAAAACCCAGCCGCTGGTATATGTCTTCCAGGATGTCAAAAGTGGGAAGCTCGCCGAAATCAAAACCGGTGTAAGCACCCAGCACCCGATAATCGAATCGTTTAATATTAAATCCCACCACCAGATCGTACGTTTTTAACCGTTCGATTAAGTTCTCAACCTGCTCCTCCGCAAAGATCTCGAATCCATTGGAACCCTCATCGTACAGCACCCCCACCGCTAACCTCATCAGGTGGACGTTTCCCCATCCCCCCACTTCCTCAGCCAACCGTTGGGTTTCAAGGTCAAAAAAAGCCACATTTGGTTGGCCGCGGCTTTCCCCTGCCCTCTCTTCATGGGGCATAACTATCTGTTCGTCCTCTTTAAGCTTGAGTTCCAGGGCAAGCTCCCCAAGCAAACCCCTGGCCAGAAATAAAGCCGCGGTTTTATCCAGGGGTTTGTTGCCTGCACCGCATTTCGGCGAATGAATACAGGAAGGACAGCCAAAATCGCACGGGCAAGCAGCGATTAGTTCAACGGTCTTTCTTAGGAGCTCCTCTATCATGTCGAATCCTCTTGCCGCTAAACCCACCCCACCAGGGTAACCGTCGTAAATAAAAATTGCACTCTTGTGCAGCTGCGAATGGCGAGGCATGGCAATGCCCCCGATGTCGTTGCGGTCGCACAGGGCGAAGAGGGGAAACATGCTGATCAGGGCGTGCTCCAGGGCATGGATCCCTCCCATGAAATGGAGCTTCTTTTGGAGTACCATTTTCTGAAAGATGTCCTCAATTTCCAACCATAAACCCAAGGTCTCAAAACTCTGTGCAGGCAGGTCTAGAGAGAGGCTATCCAAGAGCTCTCCGCTGTATAAATTGCGCTTCTCATATCCCACCACCTGCTCGGTAACCCGGACGCGACCCAAGCGGGCAATGAAATTGGCAACCGGCCGACTCTGATCCACCGACAGGATTTCCGTGTCCTTTTCACTTAGGGCCCGGGTATAATAGCGAACCTTGGTGGGCTTTACAAAAACGTTCTTCCTTTTCAGGTCTAAACGGGTCACCAGGTGCTGCCGACCTCTGTGGAGATAAACTGCCCCTTGGTGGCATTCTTTGAAAACCCTCACTCCGTCGTTCTTGCCCACCGCTTTTTCACTGGGGCCATCGAGAATGACATAGGCTTCCCCAACGCTCCTGATATCCACCAGTCGATGAGGCCGCTGTTTGGCGGCATACCAGACACTGCCTTCTGCGCTTCGCAGCAGTCCACCGCTCGCCTCGAGGACCGGTGCCCGAGAAGCTAGAAGACCTCCATCGCTGTAAAGGTCGTTACCTTCATTCAGAGGAATCTCAGCAGCAGCACAAGGTAGATGGGCGTCCACAACTTCAGAATTATTTGGATCAACCACCGCCGCCTCGAAAGAACGTTGGAAAAAGTCTTCAGGATGGCGCATGAAATATTGATCGAGAGCGTCGGGCTGGGCTATGAGAATCACCAGCGAATCACTTTTCCCTCGCCCGACCCTGCCACTGCGCTGCCAAGTGTTGATAATAGTACCGGGATACCCCACTAAAATACAAACGTCCAGAGCGCCAATGTCTATGCCCATCTCCAGGGCGCTAGTGGAGATTACCCCAGCCACCGAACCGCTGGCCAGACCTTGTTCTATTTCTCGTCTTTCCCCGGCAAGAAAACCGGCCCGATATGAGCTCACCTTGGAGGCAAGTGGAGGGATTGCTTCGGTTACGTTCATGTGAATGATTTCGGTGAGCTTGCGAGCCTGAGTAAAAGCTATCGTTTTTAGGTTCCTCTTTAGTGCCTTGACGAACAAACGGGCTGCCACGGTGGTGGCACTGATTTCAGGATTTACGAAAAAGAAGTGCCTGCCTGCCTGGGGTGCACCGCTCTGTTCCACCGCACGGAATTCCAGGCCGGTTAAACGGCTGGCGAAATCCTCGGCGTTCTCGATGGTAGCCGAGAGCAAGATGAACCTGGGCTGCGATCCATAGAGCCGGCAGACCCTCTGGAGTCTCCGCAGAACCTGCACCACATGGGAGCCAAAAATACCTCGATACGTGTGTATTTCATCTATTACCACGAGACGGAGATTGCGGAAAAAGTCCTCCCATTGTTGGTGAAAGGGCAAAAACCCCAGATGGAGCATATCCGGGTTCGAAATGATTAAATGGGGCAGGTTTTCTTTAATGCGACGACGCTGACTCGAGGGGGTATCTCCATCGTAAACAGCAGCTTCCAGTTGGAGTTCCCTCGGCAATTGTTGATTAAGTGCGACGAATGCCTGGTATTGATCTTGTGCCAGGGCCTTGAGAGGGAAAAGGTAAAGTCCGTGGCCGGCAGCTTCCTGGCTTAATAACTCCACGAGAGCCAGGTTGTAGATGAGGGATTTGCCGCTGGCAGTAGGCGTGGCTACTACCACATTCTCACCTTTGCGGAAGCTAGCGAGACTTTCCGCCTGATGGCTATACAGCCTGGTGATATTGAGCTGGGCCAAGGCAGACTTCAGCGGCGGTGCTAGAATGGGCTGGATATCCCCATACACGGCTGGCTGGCTTGGGATGAACTCATGATGGACCAACCGAGCTCCCGGAAGCTGGGCCGTCTTCAGAAATTCGATAAAACTTTGCATATCAATCTACCGTTCAAGCCGTAGAAATCGTAGAAGTCGTAGAAATCGTAAAAACCGTTCAAACCGTTCAAGTCGTTCAAATCGTTGAAGTCGCCCGTTAGAGAATTAGAGAATTAGAGAATTAGAGAATTAGTCAATTCGTTCATCTCGCGTCTGAAAGCCGCTCCGAATTACCTAATTTTCTAATCGACTAATTTTCTTATTTCCTTATTGACCTGCTGCCCTCTGTCATCTGTCCTCTGACTTCTGACCTCCGACCTCTGACCTCTGACTTTTGCTTGCTGCCTGCTGCCAGTTGCTAGCTGCTAGCTGTCTTCCGTCGTCTGCCTTCCGCCCCC
>JARRNM010000061.1:0-13260 GCA_037384945.1 Deltaproteobacteria bacterium | reverse complement strand
GGCCGGCTGATTACAAAGAATTTCCCCGACCGTTTCGTCGGGGACTCTTTCGCCAAGCTCAGCAGTTATTTCATGGATGGAGAAAGGGGCATTCTCATAGGTTTACTGGAAAATACCGGGAATATTTATCAGCGTAGACGGGAAGCCTTGCATGAAGCTCAGAAGACTCCCGACATTTCAAGACTGGTAGCAAATCTTCAGGAAGTTAAAGAACTGCGCGGAAATTTGCCGGTGTTCAACCCCGGGCCGGATTATCGGATCAAGTCGTATTCCCGGGCCATATTGATCCAGGGCTGACGCGGACGAACCACTCTATTAATTGCGGATTTTGTTAGACATAGAGCATGGAGCATGGGGAAAAGACAGCTGGCAGGGGGCAGCTGACAGCGGGCAGCAAGCAGAACTCAGAGGTCAGACATCAGAGGTCTGCGGTCACATATAAATCTGATCTCTGATCTCCGACTTCTGGCCTCTATGATAGACGACCTCTACGATTTGAACGGCTTAAACGACCTATAAACAATTCCTTAATTTTAGGCAATTTAGCTCAGTTTAGACACTTTAGGCATTTTAATTGAATGGGATTGAAGAATGGCTGAACAGGATGTAATTGAAAAACTGAAGAAGATTAAACTGTTCCAGGCCCTCGAAGGTGATGAGCAGAGACTTGCCAAAGTGGCAAGCATCATCACCTGGCAGCAATGTAAGGCCGGTTACGAGGTTATCAGCGAAGGCACGGAGGGTAGTGAACTCTATATTCTTTACCAAGGATCAGTGAAAGTTCAGAAGAGAACTCTCGACCATGAACTCTACACAATTGTATCTTTAACAGACCGGGAGGATGCCTTTTTTGGAGAATTGGCCTTGCTGGATAGAGAAGTACGATCAGCTTCGGTGACCGCCGCAACTGATTGCGAATTCCTGGTGATCAATCGTGAAGATTTTAACCGGTTGGGAGAAGAAGACCCATGGCTAGGTCTTCTGGTGACAAGGGCTATAGGAAAAGAGCTATCCAAAAGGTTGCGTAAGGCAAACAAGGATATGATCGTGCTCTTCCAAGCCTTGGTGGAACAGGTTGCCGAGAGCGGGGGCTTGGAGAAGAGTTAAGGGTAGGGCGGGGAAAGCCCCACCCTTAATTTCATTGCATCCGAGGTTTCAGTGTTCAGGTGTCAGCTTTTACCCTTGATTCTTTCCCTGACACCTGAAACCTGACACCTGAAACCTCTACACTTGCTGCTCGCCCTGTGGAATCCCGCCTCAAGGAGAAGACCAGCCCCGGGGGCAGCCCAAAGCCAGATCCTGCGGGCCTGAATTTTTCACCTACACATTATTGGCAAAGTACCGATTGAAGGCATTTAAATATGCCCGGGCGCTGGCCTCGATAACGTCTGGGCTGGTGCCAAGGCCAGAGTAGACTCTTCCTTCTATCTCCACACGAACTAATGCTTCACCCAAGGCATCTTTTCCAGTGGTGATTGCCTTGAGGTCGTAATCTAAAAGTTTCCCCTGATGGCCAATCAGACGTTCAATACAGCGAAAGGTGGCATCCACCGGTCCATTGCCTATCGCCGCGTCTGTCAAGAGCTCATCTCCTTTTTTGAGCCTTACGGACGAAAGCGGCGTAGTCTGATCACCGCTCATTATCTGCATGCTCAGTAGGATATAGGTTTCTGGTACCTTGAAGATTTCAACCTCAACAATGCTGCTGAAATCCTTGGCAGTGATTTCTTTTTTCCGATCCGCCACATCAATAAAGCGTTGGAATACCCTTTCGAAGGTCTCTTTTTCCAAATCAAAACCGAGTTCCTTCAATTTGTGCCGCACTGCGGCCCGTCCGGAGCGAGCAGTTAGCACCATGGTATGTTCTTTGATGCCCACATCTTCCGGTTTCATTATTTCATAGGTGCTTCGATCCTTAAGAATGCCGTCTTGGTGGATGCCGGATGAATGGGCGAAGGCATTGGATCCCACAATGGCCTTGTTGGGTTGAACTGGGATGTTCATCAGCCTGCTAACCATCCTGCTCGTTCGATAGATCTCTTTGGTCTTTATCCCAGTATGAGCTTGGAAGACCGTGGGCCTGGTGCGCAGGGTCATTACTATCTCCTCTAGGGAAGCATTACCGGCCCGCTCACCGATGCCGTTGATGGTGCACTCCACCTGTTGGGCCCCATTGCGGATGGCAGCTAATGAGTTGGCCACGGCCAAGCCAAGGTCATTGTGGCAATGAACACTCAAGGTAATTTTGTCCAAAGCAGGCACACTCTCCCGCAGTTTAAAGATGAGATTGCCGAATTCATCAGGGATGGCATAGCCCACAGTGTCGGGGACGTTTATGGTGGTGGCGCCAGCTTTGACTACTGCTTCGATCACCCGGCAGAGATATTCGAAGTCCGTGCGAGAGGCATCTTCGGTGGAATACTCCACATTGGAGCAAAAGCCTTTGGCATATTTGACAGATTCCACCGCCAGGTTCATAGCCTTTTCCCGGTCCATGCGGAGTTTCTTCTGGACATGAATATCCGAGGAACCGAGGAAGACGTGTATCCGTGGATGCTCAGCCCAACGTACAGATTCCCAGCAGATGTCTATGTCCTGCTGAACGGCTCTGGCGAGGCCAGCGATGCTGGACTTCTTAACTTGTTGGGCCACATTCTTCACCGCCTGGGCATCTCCAGGTGATGAGCAGGGAAAACCCGCCTCGATTACGTCTACCCCAAGTCTTTCCAACTGGAGAGCGATTTCCAGTTTTTGTTTGACATTGAGTTTGGCACCGGGCACCTGCTCGCCATCTCTCAGGGTAGTATCGAAGATCTTTATCTTCCGTGTTGCCATGATTGCCTCCAAAGATATAAGGGGTACAAGAAAGGTCCGATTCGTCAGCCGTCTCGTCACACGTAAGGGCCAGCCCCATGTCCACCACCTCCTTTCCAACTGTGTTTTATCATGAAAAACAGCCCCTCCGGGAATGTTCAGAAATCGAGAGCGGTATCCGCTGGAGTAATGGAGTGGTAGTTAAACAAGCGTACTTACTTTTTGAAAGTACGATATCATCCCAATTCTCCAACACTCCAAAACTCTAATACTCCATAAAATAAAAAGGCCATGGGCGATTCGCCCATGGCCTTTGTTGTAATGTCGACGAGCAGGTGGTCAGCGACTGTCAAAGGCAATGGGCGAGCCGCAAAGGCACAAAAGGAGCAAGAGCTCTAGGCTAAGAAGCAAATCCCATTGCCGAATTCTAATCATGGTCTTCTCGATCAAATTTTTTGGTCACATCATTTATATCCGAATATATAACAGTTTTCAATAGAAAATTGTCAGTGGTCAGTCGTCCGTTGCGAGGAGATCTGAAATTCATTTTTGGGTGGATATCTCTCCAAGTCTTAGCCGCAACGGACTACTGGCCACGAAAAACTGACACTTTGACCTGGGGATAGTTGCTCCAATAAGAAAAGATGCAAGATCTGTGCACCAGTAGTTGTTAGCCCTCGAGCACAAACTGCAGAGGCTTTTTCAGATCCTCCAGCCCAAGCATGCCGCTAGAGTCTTCCTCCTTGTAGGGCCACTGCAAGCCGCCTTCTTTCAAAAGCTCATAAGTGAGCCCTTGGTAGAAGGGAACAACTGACATTATTTCCCGGTAAACAGATTCGGCGTTCTTGTATGTGGTTGAGGGATCCAGTTTTGCCGAAAGATCCGCCAGAATTCGCCAGTCTGGAAGAGAATCGCCCGGGGCGGGCAAGGCGGGCGAGAGTTTTTGAACTCTCCTTTCGGTATTGGTGAAAGTCCCCTCTTGTTCTGTAGAAGCTGTGGAAGGTAAGATCACATCTGCCAGTTCGCCACATTGGGTCATAAACATATCTTGCACCACCAGAAAATCCACTTCCTTCAGAGCCTGTTGAATTTTTTCTCTGTCAGGTTGGGTAGCCAAGGGATTTTCTCCCATCAAATAAAGTCCCTTGACTCTTTTCTGCTGCGCCGCTTCGATTATCTCGCGGTAACTCAATCCAGCGGTGGCGGGCAAGTGACCGCCGCTCCAGGCCTTGGTGAAATTATGGTTAGCCTTCAGGTCTGAGAGGCGGACATGGCCTGGATAGTAAGAGGGGGTCATGCCCATGTCCATTGCACCTTGGGCGTTGATCTGGCGGTACAGAGGATAGATGCCGCTGTGCGGCTGACCAATACGAGCAGTGAGAATCGCTAGATTGGCTATGGCCTCCACCATCTGGGCTCCCTTGCCATGAGCCGCTACATCTTCTGAGTAGACCAAGGCAAGAGAAGAAGCATTTGCTAGGGTTCTTGCCAGTTCTTCGAAAGTGCTCGGCCGTATGTCGAGCTTGGCCAAGGTATCCAGATGATCGAAAGCTGCCAGAGACTTTTCCAGGTCCCCTATTCCATCGGTATGGGCAGCCACGAAATCCCTATCGTAAAGCTTGCGTTCAAGCATGAACTTGACCAGGCTTTGGAGAAAAGCAACCATGGTTTCCTTGGGGATGATAAAGCTAGATTCGGCAAACTTACCCAGAGCCACTCCCGAGGAGCTTAAAGTTATGAGATGGCGACCATAGGTACGGCTGGCTCTCCGCATGGCGGTGGCCACTATGGGATTGCCTTCTTCGATTGAATTGCCCAGGGCGAAGATAACTTCCGCCGTCTCAATTTCGCTAAGAGAATTAGTCATGGCAGACTTGCCCAGAGTCTGGGAGAGGATTGACAAAGTTGTCCGATGTGAGCGACCTCCCGGGTAATCCAGATTGTTACATTCCCACTGATCCCGAAAAATCTTTTGCAGGAGGTAATCGGCCTCGTTGGTTGCTCGAGGTGATCCTATAGCGGCCAGTGCGGTGGGGCCGTGCTCCTCCTTCAGTTTTTTAAACTGCGAGGCCACTCGCTCCAGCGCCTCATCCCAGCTGGCCTCAACCAGTTTGCCATTCTTCTTCAGCAGCGGTGTTTGGAGTCTCTTGCCCTTGGAGAGATAATCAAAGCTATCAAAGCGGCCCTGGCGGCAAGTATAACCATAGCTGGGTGGGGTACTATTGCGGGTGGTCACAGTGAACAGTTTGCCCCCTTTTACGTTAAGCAGCAGGTTGCAGCCGCAGCCGCAGTGAGGACAAACAGTTTCCTTTTGCTCGAAATGGAAGGGGCCGGGTTTGCCGCTGATGCGCTCCTCTAATGCGCCGGTGGGGCACAAATCAACACAGAGACCACATAAAACGCAATTGGCATTAAAACTGGGAGTGCCCTCAAAGTCGATGGCATCGGAACATTGAAAGAAAGTACAGGCCTCATAGCACTGCCTACAGCGGATGCACTTGTTGGAGTCCAGGGCGATGAATTGGTGCTCGTCTCGACGGGATACCTCAGGGAGGGGTATTTGTGGCCGCACTCTGGTAGTGGTCTCCAGGCCGAATTCAAAGGAAAATTTTCTCAGCCTGCAATCAAAAACATCCATGCAGCCACAAGAGAGACACCGCTCCGCCTCCCTGTGCGCGGCCTCCTCGGAAAGACCCAGCTCGATTTGCTCATAGTTCTTGCGCCTTACACCCGGCTCCAATTCAGGCATGAGCTCCCGAGGAGCTGAAGTCACCCTGCTGGTAAACTGTTCCTTCTCGATAGTTTCCAAATCACCCTTCAGGATATTGAAGGGCTTGGGCGGGCCGTAAACTTTCTGCTCGCGCAAATAAAGATGAATGGCCATTGCCGCCTTGCGGCCATCAGCCAGGGCTCCAACCACGGTCTCAGGGCCGCGATAGACATCGCCCCCAGTGAATACCCCTTCTAAACCGGTGTATAAAGTGTCCGCATCCGCGCCAAAAGTATTCCAGCGGGTAGTAGGAACCCCCTCGATTCCTTTGTCGGAGTCCACCGGAGAAAGATTGGGGAACTGTCCGATGGCGGCAATCACCATGTCCACCGGGATGACAGTCTCTGAGCCTTCCGTGGGCACGGGGCGACGCCTGCCGCTGGCGTCCGGCTCTCCGAGCTCCATCTTCACATACTCCAGCTTGTCAACCTTGCCGTTGCTGCCAAAAAGCCGAACCGGAGCAGCCAGAAAGTGGAACTTGACTCCCTCTTCTTCAGCACCGTGGATTTCTTCCGGGCTGGCGGGCATCTCATCGCGGGAGCGCCGGTAAATTATGGTCACTGTTTCAGCTCCCATGCGCACACTGTTACGAGCTGCGTCGATGGCAACATTGCCGCCGCCGATTATGGCAATGTTCTGGCCTATGACAATCTCCTTGCCCAGAGCAAGATCAACCAGAAAGTCCACTCCGGACCAGACACCTTGAAGGTCTTCGCCCACTATGCCGAGCTTTCGCGTATTCCAGGCACCGATGGCAAGAAGAAAGGCATCGTATCCTTCCTGCCCCAGGGATTCTGTGGTGAAGTCTTCTCCCCATTTCACCCCTAATTTAACCTCGATGTCACCCAATTCGAGAATTCCGGCAATTTCCCAGTCGAGGATTTTCTTGGGTAAACGGTATTCAGGAATGCCGTAGCGGAGCATGCCGCCAAGTTTAGGCATGGCATCGAAAATAGTGCTGGCGTGTCCCAGTCTGCGAAGATAGTAGGCCGCCGAAAGGCCGGCAGGTCCACCGCCAATGATGGCCACTTTGCCGTCAGTGAGTTCTGCCAGAGGCGGGGGGTTGCGTCTGCCTGAGTGCATCTCGTAGTCGGCGACAAACCGTTTGAGATGGTTGATATTGATCGGCTCCTCCACCAGGTTCCGATTGCACTTGTATTCGCAGAAGTGAGGGCAGACCCGGCCTATAGTGAGGGGCATGGGGAGACGCTCCCGAATAAGCTTTAAGGCCTCGATGTAGTGTCCCTGAGCGATGAGGGCAATGTAACCCTGAATATCTACTCCCGCCGGGCAGGTGAGCTGGCAAGGGGCTATACAGTCACCGTAATGTTCCTTGAGGAGTAGTTCGAGCATGAGCTTGCGCATTTGCCGAATTTCGTCGGAATCAGTAGTAACCACCATGCCTTCGCGAATTTCGGTGCTGCAGGAAGCCTGAAGGTGCTCCTCTCCCTCGACCCTAACGACGCAGAGACGACAGCTCTCAATAGGTCTGAGAACCTCGTTGAAGCAGAGTGTTGGAATATTGATGTCGTTTTGCCGGGCCACCTGCAAAATAGTGTTGCCTGCTTCTGCCTCAAATTCCTGCCCATTGATGATTAGTCGAATCTTCTCCTTCATGAAATCCCTCTTTATAAATAGTTCGGTCGAAAGACAATCTTTGCGCCTGTGGCGAACTACAACCACTATGTTTTCTGCGATATTTCCGTCCGGTTTTACTGGCCAGGCTGGCCACAGGAAGGGAAAACAAAACTGATTATATAACACACATTTCCCAAACCTTCATTAACTTCGTGAATTCTAGGACTAACTGCAAGGAAAAATGTATCAATCCCTCAACCGCCGGGGTTCTGGCTCATAATCTCCACATCAGGGCTCTAATGGATAAGATGGATGGCGAAAGCGAAGACAATGGCTACTTCAATGGCAAATATCGAGAAGAAAAGCATGTATTTAGAGAGAGGGAAGTCTTCAAAGATTTTGTTCGCCTTCCGCAAAAAAGCGGCGCCTACTGGAGAGGCGTACATCCTGAAGGGATCATCAGATTTATTCTTTTGATCAGCTCCATGAGCGGCCATCTTAATGCTCCTTGCCCACTACTTATGTGATTAGGCTGAAAACGCTGGCCATTATAGGCGGGTGGGATTTACAGTCAAGCAAAAAACTAGCTCGCAGAAAAGAGGACCAGATTCACAATTTTGTGAATAAAATCTCTTTCTCGGCGACGGAGTATAACCTTTTTCGAGCTATTGTACAAGGAGAAACTCAGCCGATCTCGGATTTCGGATTTCAGATTGCGGATTTGAGGAGGCATAGGGCATGGAGCATGGAGCATAGGGTTCGAATTGCCAATTTCGGATTGGGGATTTTGAAATTATCAGGCCTGACATCCATCTCCGGTTGTCTGGCGTCTGCCTTCTGTCCTCTGGTCGTCTGACCTCTGACTTCCGACCTCCGACCTCTCAGTCCTGGCTCCTGAATTGGCATAAATAAAGGAAATAAACCAAATCTCCAGGTACCTCAGAAAATTTGTTTTTTGTCCTTGACGCTTGTAGTGATTTCTGTTACAAATCACGTCGTTTGTGCCAAATAGCACCAAGTAACTAATCCCGCCTCGCATGCCGTTCTAAGAACAATATGGCTATCGCTTGAGGCTGTTCCCCCGCGAGTGGCCCTAGACAAACGAGAGTAAGGTATGACAGCTCAGGTCTTGCACGACTTCCTCTACGTGGGAGTTTTTCTGCTGGTAGGTATTATCTTCGCGGTGACGCCGATCATTATCTCTTGGCTGATTGGCGGCAGAAGCGTCGGGGTCAAGCGGGCTGAGACCTACGAGAGCGGCATGCCCGCCATTGGTAGTGCCTGGGTGCAATTCAGTGTCGCTTATTATATTTATGCTCTGATCTTTCTTGCCTTCGATGTGGACGTTCTCTATCTCTTTCCGGTAGCCCTGGCCTATGACCAAGGATATGTAATTCGCGATTTCATTGAGATTGTTATCTTTATAGGCATATTGTCTTTGGCCATTGTCTACGCCTGGCGTAAAGGAGTTTTCACTTGGCAGAGAAGGAGTTAGCCCCCAGCCCTCGGGTGCAATTCGGGGTTGTAGAAGAGATACTCAACCTGTGTAGGGCCAATTCCCTTTGGCCGATGACTTTCGGTCTAGCCTGCTGTGCCATCGAAATGATGGCAGCCGGAGCCAGTCGCTTCGACTTGGACCGTTTCGGAGCAGGGGTGTTTCGCCCCTCACCCCGGCAGTCGGACTTAATGATCGTAGCCGGTACTATTTCTAAAAAGATGGCCCCCACAATAGTCACCCTGTGGGAACAGATGCCCGCCCCGAAATGGTGTATGGCCATGGGCAACTGCGCCATTTCCGGAGGTCCTTTCGAATACGACGGTCAGTATGCCATAGTTCCAGGCGCAGACCTCATTGTTCCGGTGGATGTTTATGTGCCCGGCTGTCCACCTCGACCAGAGGGGTTAATTCAAGGTTTCCTGGCCTTAGAGGATTTAATAACCAAAGGCGAAAAGCGCAATGTCCTTAGAAGATTTAAAAGAAGAATTGTCAAAGGTCGTTGATCCGGCGAACATTCACTCGCGGAACTACCAGAAAGACGGCTTTTTCTTGGAGATCCAAGCCAAGGCCAAGGAGGTGGAAACTTTGGCCCAAGCAGCACGTGAGGCCGATTGCTTTCTGGAATCCATCACCGCGGCAGACTACACAGAGGGGGTACAGATTGTCTATCAGTTCAACTCTTATTCAAGTGTGACTAGAACACTGGTAAGAGTGCAACTGGCACGAGATGAATCGGTTCCTACCATCAGCACCATTTATCCTGCCGCTCTTTGGTACGAGCGGGAAGTTTTTGATCTGTACGGCATTCGGTTCGACAGGCACCCGGATCTCCGCCGCCTTTTGCTGCCGGAGGATGCTGACTTCCATCCGCTCTTGAAAGACTACGGCAAGGTACACGCCTTTAGGAGCACAGAAGAGATCTATGGCGAATGAGTTGCTAGAGCCCATAAGCGAACAGACCTTTTATCTAAATATGGGGCCGCAGCATCCCAGTACTCACGGGGTTCTAAGGCTCTTCCTCAAACTGGATGGCGAGTACATTGTTGAGGCGGACCCTATAGTCGGCTACGGTCATCGCGGCCATGAAAAGATGGCCGAGAGCCACCTCTACGAGCAATTTCTGCCCAACTCTTCCCGCATGGATTACCTTTCAGGGCTGATCTACAACCACGGCTATGTCGCTGCCGTGGAAAATATGGCGGCAATTGAGGTCCCACCGCGAGCAGAATACATCAGGGTTGTTTGTGCTGAGCTGAACCGCATCTCCAGCCACCTTCTGTGGTTTGGCACCTACGTTATGGACCTAGGTGGCTTCACTCCCTTCCTTTACTGTTTTGACGATCGGGAGAACATTCTGGATATCTTGGACAGGGTTACCGGCTCCCGTCTGACCTATAGCTACTGCCGTTTGGGCGGAGTGGCCAAGGATGTGGATGACGAATTCATCGAGTCGACAAAGAAATTCGTCGACCGGCTGCGGAGTCGCTGGACTGACTACCATAACCTGGTTACCAAGAATGTTATATTCATTCATCGAGCCAAGGATGTGGGGGTGATCAATCGTGAGCTGGCCCTGCGTTTCGGCTGCACCGGCCCAATCCTTAGAGCTGCCGGGGTGGCTTATGATATCCGGAAGGCAGAGCCCTATTCGGTTTATTCCGAGTTTGACTTCGACATCCCCACCGGCACTACCGGGGATGCCCTGGATCGCTACATGGTCAGGTTGCAGGAGATGGAGCAGAGTCTGCGCATTATTGAACAGGCGCTGGACAAGCTGCCGGAGGGACCGTACAGGGCGGCGGTGCCCCATAAAGTGAGACCCCCTAAAGGAGACTATTACTTCGCAGTTGAGTCTGCCCGGGGTGCCCTGGGCTACTACATAGTGAGCGACGGAACCTCTTATCCCTATCGACTCAAAGCCCGGGTTCCCTCCTATGGGAACCTGCAGGTCCTAACTGATGTCCTGCCAGGCACTCTGGTGGCGGACACTATTTCAATTCTGGGAAGCATCGACATCGTTGTTCCCGAGGTAGATCGTTAAGCGGAGAAAACCATGGCCGCCTGGCAAAAACTGGTGAACTATCTGGGCCCTGATTTGACCGTGATTATTGTTGGACTGGTGGCTGTCCTGGCTCTGGTGCAGGTCAACGCTCTGTTTCTGGTCTGGTTGGAAAGAAAGGTCGCTGCTCACATCCAACTTCGAATAGGCCCTAAAGAAGTTGGGCCTTTTGGCATTCTTCAGACTATTGTTGACGGGGTCAAGCTGATGAGTAAGGAACTCATCACTCCTCGCCATGTGGACAAAAAACTGTTCATGCTGGCACCCGTTGCCGTATTTCTGCCCGTGCTGGTGAGCTTTGTGGTCATTCCCTTTAGCGAGAAGTTGCAGATAAGGGATTTAAACGTTGGACTGCTGGTAATCTTTGCCTTCTCCACCTTTAACGTGCTGGCCATTCTCATAGGTGGTTGGGCTTCCAATAACAAGTATTCCTTGCTCGGTGCCGTCCGCTCGGTGGCCCAGAATGTTGCTTACGAAATTCCCTTGCTGCTTACTGTCCTTAGTGCACTACTCTGGTCCAACAGTTTGCAAATGTCTAAAATCGTTGAATCACAGTCTACCGTGTGGAACGCTTTCTGGATGCCGGTGGCCGCGCTGATTTATCTTATTTGCGCCACGGCCGAGACTAACCGGGCGCCCTTCGACCTACCCGAGGCCGAATCAGAACTGGTGGCCGGGTTCCACACCGAATATGGTGGAATGCGATTCGCCCTGTTTTTCTTGGCGGAGTATTCAAATATGCTCATTGTGGCAACGGTGGCAACCACTTTGTTCTTCGGTGGCTGGAAACCCTTGCCTTTTCTTGGATTTTTGCCGGTGCCCGGCTTGATTTGGTTTTTCGCCAAGACCTATGTGCTCATCTTTGTCGTGATCTGGGTGCGTTGGACTTTCCCCCGGCTGCGATTCGATCAGCTCATGAACTTCTGTTGGAAGATCATGATCCCGGTGGCACTGCTTCATCTGATCGTCTATGCCGGAATAATAAAATTAATACGTTAGCTTGCAGCCCAGCAGCAGCTTTTCGTTTACGAAGAAACTCGAGATCCGAAAGCAGGACATCTGAAATTCGAAATCCTTGCCCTGTGGAATCCCGCCTCCGGCGGGTCCGCACAGCTGAATTCCACAGGGCGAGCACGAAACACTAAACAAATTCAGTTTTTCAAAATTCTCCTGCGGAGTCCCTACCCTTCGGGCGGGGCCCCGGTTTCAAATGACCAAAACGGTAGATAAATCACTTATGCTGATTTCGTTTTGAACCTTGGAGAATTAGGATTTTGAGTTTGTTTCGAATTTCGGATTTCGATATTCGAATTTGACGGTGGAGCGTTTTATAAAAAGATCCAAGGGAGCTACATCTCTTATGGGTATGATCAGAGACATCTTGGTGGGGGGCTGGAGTCTGATCGCTGGGATGGGGGTGACTATCCGGCGTATCTACCGGCCTGTGGTTACGGTGCAATACCCCCGGAAACATATTGACATGAGCCCCGCCTACCGCGGGCATATTGAGTTCAAGAGTTTCCCGGAAACCGGCACCCATAACTGCGTTGCCTGTGGTACGTGCATGCGATTCTGCCCTACCAATGTGATCAAGGTACAGGGAGAAAAGACTCACACCCACAGCGAAAAACGAGCCAGCCTCTATTTCATCGATTTTTCTCATTGCAGCCTCTGTGGTCTGTGTGTGGCCAACTGTCCCACCGAGACTCTGAAATTTTCAGACGAATATGAATTAGCCCATTATAGCCGTTGGGGCGGGGTGGTAGACCTCCTCCAGCGCTTGGAGGAGTCGGCATGAACTCGGTTCAGAGCCTTATCCAGCCACATTTTCTAGCCCAGGCGGGCTTTGCCGCGGTAGTTGTACTAGCTTTTGCCGGAGCCCTTATAGCGGTATTTCCGCGAAACATTCTTTACAACATCTTAGGTCTCATTGTCTGCCTCACCGGGGTGGCCGGCCTTTTCGTCTATCTGGGAAGCCCATTCATTGCGCTCATGCAGTTGCTTATTTACGTGGGGGCAATTTGTATTTCCATTATCTTCGCCATCATGCTCTCCAGACCACTTCACCTGAGCATGCCTAAACGGCGTTTGCCCAAAGTGGGGTTAGCTGCGGGAGTGGGCGCGGCGGTTTTCATTATGTTGGCTGGAATTGTAAGCCGCACCCCCTGGCAGCCGGCTGCGAACCGCAGCAGTGATTGGTCGGTGACCACTCTGGGTCATTATTTACTTACCCGCTACGACCTGGTTTTTGAAGCAATCTCCTTGGTGCTGTTGGTGGCAATTCTCGGCGCCATTGTAATTTCCGGTTATGCTCGCAGGAGGCCGTCGTGAACAGTCTCTCTACCTATCTTTTTATCGCGGCTTTGCTGTTCAGTCTTGGCATTTTTGGTGTATTACAGCGCCGTTCCCTCATCGGTATGCTCATCGCCATCGAACTTATGCTCAACGCCGCCAGTATAAATTTCATGGCATTCAACCGATTTCTGGCACCTGATCCCATTGTTGGTCAAATATATACTCTATTTATCATGGGTATTGCCG